>DBWE01000162.1:3261-8588 GCA_002308315.1 Clostridiales bacterium UBA1246
CAGGCGTCCCCGCGGCTGCGCGCCGCGCCGACGCAGTAGTCTCCCTCCCGCAGCGTTATGCCGCGCACTCCCACGGCCGTGCGGCCCATGGGCCTGACGTCGGTCTCGTTGAAGCAGATGGCCATGCCGTCGTGCGTGGCGATCACCATGCGCTGCCCGCCGTCCGTTTCGCATACGTAGATCAGCTCGTCGCCCTCGTCGAGATTGAGCGCGCGTATACCCACGTTGCGTATGTTTTTCAGCTCGCTGAAGCACATGCGCTTTACCGTGCCCTGCCGCGTTACGAACACAAGGTACTTGTCCTGCGGGAATTCGCGTATGCTTATCATGGCGTTGACCTGCTCTCCGGGCTCGGTGGGGATGACGTTTATGATATTGGTGCCCTTGGCGGTCCTGCCGGCCTCGGGGATGAGGTATCCCTTCTTGCGGTATACTCTGCCGGTATTCGTAAAGAAGAGTATATAGTCGTGGGAGGAGGCCGTGAAAATGGTCTCCACATAGTCCTCTTCCTTGGTGGTCATGCCGGTGATCCCCCTGCCGCCGCGCTTCTGCGCGCGGTAGGTGTCGGCGGGCATGCGCTTGATATACCCGCTGTGGGACAGGGTATATACGCAGGTCTCTTCTTCTATGAGGTCCTCGATGTCTATCTCGTCCTCTACGTCCTGTATCTCGGTAAGCCGCTCGTCGCCGAACTTTTTCACGACCTCGGTCAGCTCGTCCTTAAGCACGCCCTTGATCTTTTCGGGATCCGCCAGCAGCGATTCGTAATAGTGTATGCGGTCCTCTATCTCGTCGTACTCCGCCTTGAGCTTTTCCCTGTCCAGTCCCTGCAGCTGTCTCAGACGCATTTCGAGTATCGCCTGGGTCTGCACCTCGTCCAGACCGAAGCGCGCCATCAGTTTTTCCTTGGCGTCGTCGTAGCTTTCGCGGATTATGCGTATGACCTCGTCGATATTATCCTGAGCGATGAGCAGACCTTCGAGCAGATGCGCGCGCTCGCGGGCTTTTTTCAGATCGTACTCGGTACGGCGGGTGATCACGCTCTCCTGGAAGGTCAGATATTCCTGGAGTATCTGCTTGAGGGAGAGTATGCGCGGCTGAGTCTGATCATCCACCAGCGCCAGCAGCGTCACGGCAAAGGTCGTCTGCATCTGCGTCTGCGCGAAGAGCCGGTTGAGCACCACCTGCGCGTTGGCGTCGCGCTTGAGCTCGATGACTATGCGCATGCCGTTCCTGTCGGACTCGTCGCGGATATCGCTGATGTCGTCGAGGCGCTTGTCGTTGACCTGCTCGGCCATCGAGGCGATGAGCTGGCGCTTGTTCACCTGATACGGCAGCTCGGTAACTATTATGCGCGTGCGGCCGGAGCCGAATTCCTCAAGCTCTGTCCTGGCGCGCACGGTAACGCGGCCGCGGCCCGTGGCGTACGCGGCGCGTATGCCGGAGCGGCCCATTATTATGCCCTTGGTCGGGAAATCCGGACCCTTGATGTGTTCCATCAGATCGGCGAGCTCCGCGTCGGGATTGTCGAGCAGGCATATCGCCGCGTTGACTGTCTCGGTAAGGTTGTGGGGCGGGATATTCGTCGCCATGCCCACGGCTATGCCCGACGAGCCGTTCACCAGCAGGTTGGGTATGCGCGAGGGCAGCACGACGGGCTCCGAGCGGGTCTCGTCGAAGTTGGGAACGAAATCGACGGTGTCCTTCTCTATCTCTCTGAGCATTTCGGAGGATATTTTCGCCATCCTCGATTCGGTGTACCTGTACGCGGCGGGCGGATCTCCGTCCACCGAGCCGAAGTTTCCGTGCCCGTCGATGAGCGGATAGCGCATGGAAAAGCTCTGGGCCATGCGCACCAGCGCGTCGTAAACCGAGGCGTCGCCGTGGGGATGATAGCGGCCCAGCACGTCGCCGACGGCCGTCGCGCACTTGCGCACGGGCTTGTCGTAGGTCAGTCCGTCCTCATACATCGCGTAGAGTATGCGGCGGTGGACGGGCTTGAGTCCGTCTCTGACGTCCGGCAGAGCTCTGCCGACTATGACCGACATGGCATAGTCGATATAGCTCTTTTCCATTTCCCTGACGATCTCGGAATCGACTATGGTCTGATCGGGGAAAGCGATGTCTTCCGGTCTGTAATCTCTGTTCTTCGCCATTTTATGTCTCGGCTCCTTTGCCAGCGGAGCGTTCCTTTCTTACGGGATGGACCGCGGCGGTCAAATATCGAGGCTCACCGCGTATTTCGCGTTCTTTTCGATGTATTCGCGGCGCGGCTCTACCTGCTCGCCCATGAGCACCGTGAATATCCTGTCCGCCTTTACGGCGTCGTCCAGCGTGATCCTGCGCAGGGTCCGCTTCTCCGGGTTCATGGTCGTTTCCCAGAGCTCGTGGGGATCCATTTCGCCCAGGCCCTTGAAGCGGGATATATCCACCTTGCCTTTTCCGTCCTCGCCTCTCATCTCCCGGGATACGGCGTCTCTCTCCTCGTCGGAGAAAGCGACCCTCGTGGTCTTGCCGCGCACCAGCTTGTACAGCGGCGGCACGGCGGAGTAAACGTATCCCTCTTCTATGAGCGGCCGCATGAAGCGGAAAAAGAACGTCAGCAGCAGCGTGCGGATATGCGAGCCGTCCACGTCGGCGTCGGCCATTATGATGACCTTGTGATATCTCAGCTTTTCGAGATTGAACTCGTCGCCTATGCCGGCTCCGAGCGCCGTGATCACGGGCTGCAGCTTTTCATTGCCGTATACCTTGTCCGCCCGGGCCTTTTCCACGTTGAGCATCTTGCCCCAAAGCGGCAGTATCGCCTGGAAGCGGCTGTCTCTGCCCTGGGTGGCGCTGCCTCCGGCGGAGTCGCCCTCGACGATGTATATTTCCGTCAGGGCGGGATCGCGGTCGTTGCAGTCGCGCAGCTTGTCCGGCATCTGCCCGCTTTCAAGCCCCGTTTTTCTGCGCACGCTCTCTCTTGCCTTCCGGGCCGCTTCCCTGGCTCTCGAGGCCGTGAGCGCCTTGTCGAGCACCGCTCTCGCCACGGCGGGGTTCTCTTCGAAATACTCGGCAAGCTTGTCGTTGACTATGCCGTCTACCATGGTCCTTATATCGGAATTGCCGAGCTTCGCTTTCGTCTGTCCCTCGAACTGAGGATTGGTCAGCTTGACCGATATCACGGCCGAAAGGCCCTCGCGGCAGTCCTCTCCGGAGACCTTGTCCCCCTCCTTGAGTATGCCGACCTTCGTGCCGTAGCTGTTCAGAACTCTCGTAAGCGCGGTCTTGAAGCCCGTTTCGTGCATGCCGCCCTCGGGCGTGTGTATATTGTTGGCAAAGGAAACAAGGTTCTCGCTGTAGCTGTCGTTCCACTGCAGCGCTACCTCCGCGGTGGAGTCCTCGCGGCTGCCGCTCATGTATATCACGTTTTCATTTACGGCCGTCTTGTTCTGGTTTATGAAGGTCACGAATTCCCTTATGCCGCCCTCATAATACATTTCGTCGAAGGCCTCGCGGCCGGAACGCTCGTCTCTCGTGCTGATCCTGAGCCCCGCGTTGAGAAACGCCTGCTCGCGCATGCGGTCGTGTATGGTGTCGTAATTGTATTCCGTCTCCTCGAACATCTCCGGATCCGGATGAAAGCGCACGACCGTGCCGGTGTGATCCGTGTCGCCTATGACCGTCATATCCTGCGTCTTTTCCCCGCGGGAGAATTTCATCTGATAAATTTTGCCGTTCTTGTGGACCTCGACTTCAAGCCAGTCCGACAGAGCGTTGACCACCGACGCGCCGACGCCGTGCAGGCCGCCGGATACCTTGTATCCGCCGCCGCCGAATTTGCCGCCGGCATGCAGCACGGTATATACGACCTCGAGCGCGGGCAGTCCCGTCTGCTCCTGGATATCCACGGGTATGCCGCGGCCGTTGTCCGTAACGGTGATCACGTCGCCCTCGCCTATGGTCACGTTTATCTCCGTGCAGTATCCGGCGAGCGCCTCGTCGATGGCATTGTCGACTATTTCATATACCAGATGATGCAGACCGCTTGCCGAGGTCGAACCGATGTACATGCCCGGGCGCAGTCTTACGGCCTCGAGGCCCTCGAGCACCTGTATTTTCGATGCGTCGTATTCGGCCGCGTTCAGTTCCGCGGCGGCGGTGAGTTCTTTGTCCATAACCGTTTTCTCCGTTTTCCTTTTGTCCTTTTCGCAGCCCCGCGGCTGCCGGCCGGGCTCAGTCCGGCCCGAACGCGTCCGTACTGCCGGCGTCCCAGCGCTTCATGAGAGTGGAGGAGGATATCTGCGAAAGATATATCCTTTCTTCCTCCCCGTCGTCATAGACCGCGAAGACCCGCGGCAGCTCGCCGCTTATATCGACGACCTCTCCCCTTTTCTCCGCCGAGGCAAGAAATTCCCTGCTTATTCTCGACGAAGTACAGTTGTCCAGGTCGAATATTCCTATTATCCCGCTCTTGGGTACCACTACGTTCTGTCCGAGATGAAGATACATCAGACGAATTTTCCTTCCCTTACGCGAATGACGCGCCCTCCCGTGCGCCGGAGTATCTCGTCGCCGGAGCAGCAGCTGATGAGCACCTGGCCGCCGGAAATGCAGTTGAGCACGTATTCCTGCCGGACCTCGTCAAGCTCGCTGAGCACGTCGTCCAGAAGCAGCACCGGGTATTCTCCGAGCTCCTCGAAGCTGATCTCCCGCTCGGCCAGCTTCATTGCCAGCGCCGCGGTCCTGATCTGACCCTGGGAGGCAAATTTTGCGGCGGGCAGTCCGTTCACCGTGATGATCAGATCGTCCCTGTGTACTCCGGAAAGGCACTGTCCCGACTCCAGCTCGGCGCGCCGGTGGCTCTCCTGGTGCTCCAGGAGCCTGTCGAGTATTTCCGCCCGGCTCAGCTTCAGAGGATCCGCGATAGTGCTCACCGTGCGGTACAGCATGCGCAGCTGTTCGTTATTGCCGGAAATGTCTCTGTGCACGGTGAATGCCGCCTCGGCCGCCCTTGCGCACCAGGCGGCGCGGTAGCGGATGATGTCCGCTCCGCATTTCGCCATATTCAGGCTGAATTCATCCAGCACGTCGAGCATGTCCGGCCTGTCCCGGTAGTCCCGGAGTATCTTCGACTTTTCCTCCAGATGCTTGTTGAAGGCGGCGAGTATCTCGGCGTATTTCGGCCTGAGCTGGCTTATGGCCAGATCCATGAAGCGCCGTCTTTCGGCCGCCCCGCCCTTGACGAGCTCAAGATCGTCCGGGCAGAACAGCACGCAGCAAAATCTCCCCGAGAGGGACCAGGCGTTTTTCATTTTCACGCCGTTTACGAAGATCTTTTTTCT
>DBWE01000162.1:8658-13085 GCA_002308315.1 Clostridiales bacterium UBA1246
TCCGGCGTTTATCACGTCGGATGCGCTGCGGGTCTTGAAGGACTTTGCCCCGGTAAGGAAATACACGGCCTCGAGCAGATTTGTCTTGCCCTGAGCGTTGCTTCCCGTTATCACGTTCACGCCGGGGTCGAAGGAGCAGGCGCCTGCGGTATAATTTCTGAAGCCGCTCAGCTCTATGTTTTTTATTATCATTCTTCGCTTGTCACGGTAAGCTCCAGCCCGCGCAGACCGACCCTGTCTCCCGGATACAGCTTTTTCCCGCGCTGCAGGCATACCTGCCCGTTCACGCTCGCCTCTCCGTCGAGTATCAGCTGCTTTGCGTCGCCGCCCGTATCCGTCACGCCGGCGTATTTCAAAAGGGCCTCGAGCTTTATATACCCGGTATGTATCGCTATATCGTGCTTCTCGGTCTTCATCGGCTCACGCGTCCTCGGCTTTTATCCTCACCGGCAGCACGAGATATACGAAGCTGTCGCTGTCGTCGGCGGGAAGAATGACGCAGGGAGAAACGCCCGAGCTTATCTGTATTTTTATCTCATCGGAGGGCACGGCTCTGAGGGCGTCGAGCATATAACGGTTGTTGAAGCCTATTTCAAGTCCCTCTCCGTCGCCGTCCACGCCGCATTCGTCGTTTGCTTTGCCCAGAGCCGTCGCGCTGGATACCTTAAGGATCTTATTGCCGAAGCAGCATCTGACCGGGCTTTTGTACTTTTCGTTTATTACGAGGGAAACTCTTTCGAATACGTCGATAAGCAGCTTCCTGTCCGCGAATACGGTGTATTTGCCCTGAGAAGGGATGGATTTCCTGTAATCGAGGAATTCTCCCTCCAGCCTGCGGGAAATGACCTCGGTATCGCCGATGGAAAACATTATATGTCTGCTTCCAAGACTTATTGTAACCGTTTCTTCGCTGTCCGATGCGATCTTTTCGACTTCCGACAGCGCCGAGCCGGGCACGACGAAGGAATTTTCCGATACGGACTCGTCGCTTATCTTCTCCCGTCTCAGAGCGAGGCGGAAGCCGTCCACCGATACGACGGTGAGCTCGCCGTTTTCCACCTCGAAAAGGCTGCCGGTGTGGACCGGGCGCGTTTCGTTGGTGCTTACGGCGAACAGGGTCTGGCTTATCATTTCCTTGAGCTTTCCTTCGGGTACGCCGATGCTGTTCATCGCGTCGACCGCGGGAAGCTCGGGGAAATTATCGGCGGAGCTGCCCATTATCTCGAAATAGCTTGCCGAGCAGCTGATCTTTACGAGAAAGCTGCCGTCGACGGAAAAGTTGATGGAGCCCTCCGCCATTTTGCGCACGATCTCGGCAAGAAGACGGGCGTTGATTATTATTTTGCCGCCTTCCCTTACGTCGGCGGGGACTTTCGTTCTTATGCCGGTCTTGAGATTGTAGCCGGTCAGGATGAGGCAGTCCTCCTCGGTCTCGATGAGCAGGCCCTCGAGAGCGGGGATGGTGCTCTTTGCGGCGACGGTCCTCGACGCCGTGACGATGCCGTTGAGCAATACGGTTTTTTCACAGTTGAAGTTCATGATTTTTATTCCTTTCAGTCCGGGACAGGGAAATGAAATGATATATATATTTATTTAGTAAAAGCAGCAGTAGAAACGAAAAAGAGTGGAAAAACGGAAAAAACGTGAAAAAATCAAAATCGCGGATGTTGATGAAAATGTTGAAAAAAATCGGATAGTTCCGGAGCCTCGGGAGAGAAAAAAACGATCAACGGGAAAAAGAACAGAATGTGGAAAGATAGGTGGAAATCATTTGTTGGTGATGTTGGCGGTGATCTCTCTTATGGAGTCGGCAAAGCTCGGCGATTCGGCTATCCCTTCCTCGACTTTTTTTATCGAGTGAAGGACGGTGGAATGGTCCTTTTTCAGCACCGTGCCGATCTCCTCGAGAGTCATGTTCGTGAGCTTTCTCATGAGATACATCGCTATCTGTCTTGCCTGCGCGGTGTTTTTCACCTTGCTTTTTCCCGACAGCTCCTCGGGGGACAGCTCGAAATAAAACGCTATTTTTTCCACGATGTAATCCGGAGTATAGTTTCTCTCGCTCCTTATCACATCCTTGATTATCTTTTCGACGAGGCTCAGCTCGCTGCCGCCGTCCGGCTCAAGCTCCCGGTATGCCTGCAGCTTTTTTATTATGCCCTCTATCTGCCGTACATTTTCCTTGATATTATCGGCAATGCAGCTGCACGCCTCGTCGGAGAGCATCAGCCCCATCCTCGAGGCCTTGTTTTTCGCGATCGCCACTCTCGTTTCATAGTCCGGAGGCTGGATGTCCGCGAGCAGACCCCATTCGAAGCGGGACTGCAGCCGTTCCTCGAGCCGCGGCATATCCTTCGGCGGACGGTCGGAGGTGAGAACGATCTGTTTTCCGGCCTCGTACAGGGAATTGAAGGTATGGAAAAATTCCTCCTGGGTCTGGACCTTGCCGGAAATGAACTGTATGTCGTCCACCAGCAGAAGGTCGGCCCGGCGGTATTTCTCGCGGAATTCGTTGTTTTTTCCGGTCTGTATCGCGTTTATCAGCTCGTTGGTGAAATCGTCGCCCTTTATATATACTATGCGGAATTTCGGAAAAGTATTTTTGATCTCGTGGCCGATGGAATAGAGAAGGTGTGTTTTTCCGAGACCGGATTCCCCGTATATGAACAGCGGATTATACGTTTTGGCGGGGTTCTTCGCGACCGCGACCGCCGCGGCGTAGGCAAAGCGGTTGGAGTTGCCTACGATGAATTTATCGAAGGTGAACTGATCGCCGTCGAAGGTATTCGCCGAGCCGGCTTTTTTTTCGGCCTCGTACTTATCCAGCTCGCTGTCGCAGATGACCCGCAGATCGAACTCGTTGCCGAATATCTCCTTCAGCGCATTCCCGATGCCGGAGGAGTAACGGGAAGTGATGACGTCTCTGCTGAATTCCGACGGGGTGTGCAGGACAAGAAGGTTATCCCTGAGCGATATCACTCTGCAGCTGCCGAACCAGGTCTTGATGGCAGTGGGAGTCAGCTCGCTTTCAAGCATTTCCAGCACCTTGTCCCATACTTCTTCGTTTGAGTTCAACGCGGTATCGGCCTCCTTTCATCATGGCGCTTCATCCCGAAAAATTATATCAAAAAACCGCCTTTTTTTCAACTTTTTTTCCTCTTTATTTGTCCGAAAAACGAAAAAAACCGCCTCCCTTCGGAGAGCGGTAAAAAATTATGAAAAAACGCCGCAAAAGGGGCGGACGCCGGCGAGCGCGCTCAGTGAAGAGCGTCCCTTTCGTCGATAAGGTCCGAAGGGATTTGCCGACAATTTGAGCCCGGTCCGTTCCCGGGACCGGGCTTCGGTCATGTATTTTCGGCCGTGTCTGCCGCCGCAGGGCGGTTCAGCGGAGGTACTTGATGAGCGGCTTGTATTTCGTGAGCAGATTGACGTCGATATTTATGTTGATCTCCGGCTCCTCGTCCTCCTCCTTAAGCTCCGCAAAGCGGGCGAAGCGTTTGCCGAGGACGTTGTTGGTATACAGATATTCCTTGGTCTTCATATTCGCGTTGCAGATAAAAAGAATGGCATTGAGATGAAGCCAGTTCATTTTTACCTTGCCGCCTTCTATCTGGGATATCGTCACGCGGGAAAGACCGCTTACCCGGGCAAGATCCTCCTGCGTAAGATTGAGAAGCTTTCTTAATTTCGGAAGATGCTGCGTGAGCTGAGCGCACATTTCGGCTTTTTCTTCCTTGCTAAGATATATCATGATTTCATCCCTCCATAATTACCGCAAATAATATAGCACAATGATTATAATAATGCAAGAGATATTTGATTTTTACCTGAATAACCTGTCGGAACGAAGAAAACCGTGAAAAAGATAATAGTTTTATGCCGAAAGTTGATTTGAATTATCGTTTATGATAACATTTTGTTCAATAATTCGGTATCGGCCGATTTTGTTCGGAGGTGTTTTTCTTGCGGGATTACAAAAAAGAAACGGAAATGAGAACGGCCTTTATCCGGGACAGGCTCAGAGAGAGCGGCGCGGAGGGCATAGTTTACGGCAACAGCGGCGGGAAGGACTCCGCCCTTACGGGCATACTCTGCAAGCTTGCCTGCGCGGATACCCTCGGCGTGATAATGCCCTGCCGGTCCAAAAGGAACTTCGGCGAGGACATGAGAGACGGGCTCGAGGTGGCGGAAAAGTTCGGCATAGAGACCCGCACCGTGGACCTGACCGCCGCCTGGGAAGAGCTTTCGCGCGCGGTGGGAGCCGCCGCGGAGCTTAACGACAGGGCCAGGGTGAATATCGCTCCGAGGCTGAGGATGACGACTCTGTACGCCATAGGCGCCGCGGAAAACCGCCTTGTCGCCGGGACGGGGAACCGCAGCGAAAGATATATGGGATATTTTACCAAATGGGGCGACGGAGCCTGCGA
>DBWE01000162.1:13189-13431 GCA_002308315.1 Clostridiales bacterium UBA1246
TACATGGGCGTGAGCTACGCCGCCATAGACCGCTATATCGACGGCGGGGAGGTCACGCCGCGGGAGAGGGAGATCATAGAGCGCTATCACCGCGTCAGCGGGCACAAGCGCGAGCTTCCGCCCGTTTACGGGATATAAAAAGAACGCTGCGGCGGGGACGGGTCCCCTCGGCCGGTATGTGTGCCGAGTGGATCCGTCCCCGCTCTTATGTTTACTCTCCTCAACCGGGCGTTGATTGACAG
>DBWE01000162.1:13438-13981 GCA_002308315.1 Clostridiales bacterium UBA1246
TGTTATAATTCAGAAAAACAACATCGGCCGCGGCGCCGCGGGACCTATGCGCACGGCCGGGAAGGGAAGAAGGAATGAAAAAGCTCAGACGAACCGCCGACAACATCCTGTTTCTGCTCAGACCCGCGCTGAAATACGGTAAGATGCTGTTTATTCTTATGCTCGCCGGGCAGGCGGTCCCTACCGTCGTGAATTCCCTTGTCGGCGTCGCCACGCCGAAAATAGCCATAGACGGGATCATGAACGGACTGCCGGTCGGCAGGATCATTATGAACGTCGCGCTGCTGATACTCATTCAGCTTGCCGTGAACGCGGCGGAAAACCTGCTCAGCCTCGGAACGANNCATCAAGCAGAACGAGTTTATGCTGGGCTTCGACAAGCTGATAATACAGCAGGCCATAAGGACGGATTACCGCTTTCTCGACAAGCCGGAGTATTTCGCGAAATTTCAGCTCACGCAGCAGCAGTTCAATTCCGGCTCGCAGAGCATCTTCATGTCCGTGGTAAACCTGCTCAGCTCGCTTCTGACCTGCGCGGCCATG
>DBWE01000023.1:0-176 GCA_002308315.1 Clostridiales bacterium UBA1246
TTCAGCGGCTTTCTCGGCTCGGGCAAGACCACGACGATGATGGCCCTGACCCGGTATTACACGGAGCGGTACGGCAAGGCGGCCATGATCTCAAACGATCTCGGAGCCGGCGTGACTCTTGCCGACGACCGGCTGGCAAAGCTCAGCGGCGTAAACGCGTCGCAGATCACGGACTC
>DBWE01000023.1:305-2509 GCA_002308315.1 Clostridiales bacterium UBA1246
TTCACCGTGCTCATCGAGCCGCGCAGCGCGGCGCTTCTTCACGGCGGAAACGCCGGAGACGTGGGATATATCCTGCGCGCGCAGCTCAAGGAGGCCGATCTCATCGTGCTGAACAAGAGCGATCTGCTCCGGCCCTCCGAGGTCGAAGCGCACAGGAGACGGCTCGCCGAAGATTTCCCGCAGGCGAAGGTCATTTCCATCAGCGCGCTGACGGGGGACGGCCTTGAGGAGCTCTCCGCGGCGCTGAAGAACGGCAACGCGTCCATGCGGCATCCGGATATAGACTATGACGGCGAAGATCTGCAGAACGCGATGGATCGGATCACCGAATATTATCTCGAGTATGCCGCCCGTGTCTGCTGCGATGATTTTGACGGCGCCGACTATCTGTCGGATATCGCGCGCATGGCGCAGGCCGAGCTGAAGGCCGGAGGCTATGAGATCCCTCACATGAAGCTGCTTGCCTGGGAGCCCGAGGGCGATTTCGGAAAGGTCGATCTGCTCGGAGCGGACCGGCCGATAGAGGTCGCGAGGCGCTTTGCGGCTCCCTGTACCGATATCGCGGTCGTTCTGAACGCAAGCGCCGTCTGTCCGGCCGCCGCGCTGGACGAGATCGTCATGGGCGCGGTAAACGCCGCTTCCCGCCTTTACCAGCTCGATCTCAACATTTTCAAAAAAGAGCTCTTCAATCTGGGCGAGTGACCGCCGTCATTCCGGGGTCTTTTAAGGGCGCAGTCTCCATGCCGTTTTGAGACTGCGCCCTTATCTCTGCCGCCGATCCACTTGCACAAAGCGCCGACATGTGATAGAGTATGCGCTGAGCGGGGCGCGCCTGTCCCCTGCCCCGTTCAGCACATACGGTAAAGGAACGACAAACATGTATTATTCGGCGATCGGTATCATTGCCGTATTGATCCTTCTTATCGAAAATCAGGATATCCTGTTCAAGCGCGGCGTCGGATCGGACGCCCCCGTATGGAAGGTATACCGCCGTTTTCTGTTCGCGGTTACGGTATACTACGTCACGGATATACTTTGGGGCGTGATCGAAAGCCGGAAGCTCCCCGGCCTGCTGTTCGCCGACACGCTGGTCTATTTCATAGCCATGGCCGTGGGCGTGCTTTTCTGGACGCAGTACTCGGTGACCTATCTCGACGAGGGCAACGCTTTCGGGCGTTTTCTGATGTACGCCGGGCGCTTCCTCTGCGCCGCGGTCACGGTGGTCGTCGCGGTCAATATTTTCACTCCGGTGCTCTTTGAGGTCGACTCTCAATGCGTTTACAGTGCGAAGACCCTCAGATACGTGCTGCTCGGAGTACAGATCCTGCTGCTTCTGCTGATATCGGTATATGCCCTGCTTTCCCTGGCGCGCAAGAAGAACGCGGCGACGAAGCGATACCGCACGCTGGCTCTTTTCGGCCTGATAATGGCGGTTTTTCTCGCCGCTCAGCTCTGGTTCCCCTATCTCCCGCTCTATTCCATCGGCTATATGCTCGGGCTCAGCCTGCTGCACTCCTTCGTCGTCAACGACGAAAAGGAAGAGTTCAAAAGGGGGCTCGTGGAGTCGCTCCAGCGCGAAAAACGCCAGCATGACAAAATAAAATCGGCCATGCAGCTGGCTTATACCGACCCTCTTACCGGCGTGAAAAACAAGCACGCGTTCATTGAGGCCGAGCAAAATATCGACCGCCGCATAGACGACGGCACGATATCCCGGTTCGGCGTCGTGATCTTCGATCTGAACGACCTCAAAAAGGTCAACGACTCCCGCGGGCACGAGCTCGGCGACCGGTATATCGTCGACGCCTGCAGGATGATATGCGTCTGCTTCAGGCACAGTCCCGTCTATCGCATCGGCGGAGACGAATTCGCCGTGATCGCCGAAGGCGCGGATTACGAGCTTCTCGACGAGCTGCTTGAAAGCTTTGACGGGCAGATGAACGCAAACTCCGCGCAGGGCTCGTTCGTGATCGCCTCCGGCTGCGCCCGCTTCGATCCCGGTACCGACAACAGCTTCAGCTCCGTTTTCAAGCGCGCCGACGAAACGATGTACCGGAGAAAGCGGCTGCTCAAACACGCTTCGGGCAGCGTTCCCGAGACGGCGCGGCATAAATAAACGCCCTCCCCTGCAATCGCAGCGGATGGCTTCATTTCTTTGCCCGGACATATTTCTGAGCCGGGGCTGTAGCAAAACGCAATAATTG
>DBWE01000151.1 GCA_002308315.1 Clostridiales bacterium UBA1246
ATATCGTGAGATGAGTATATCGCCTGCCGAGCTATTTGTCAAGAGCTTTTTCCGAAAAAAAGCAAAAAAAGCGAACGGGTCGTCCGTTCGCTTTTTTGGTGTTCTTTTATTCGAGGAGTTCGCGCATCATGTCCTGCACGGCGCTGTTCTCCTCCAGCAGGTCGTAGATCCCGTCCTCCGAGAGGACCCCGCGCTTCAGATCGTCCGGCAGCATGTCTTCTTCGTCCAGAGCAAGATCCGCGAACCAGTCCGGACTTCCGTAATAGTCCGAAAGCGTCTGCAGATCTTCCTGCAGGGCGGCGTAACGTTCGAGGGCGGCGCTGAGGTCCGGCAGGAGTTCGACCGCCTCCCGGAGGATCGCTTCCATTTTTCCGATGCGTTCGATCGCTTCTTTCATCGCTTCCTCCCTCATGCCAGATTCACCAGCAGGATCGTCTGGTCTCCGCGGGCGATGCGGATCTGCACGGAATCGTCCGCGTCCCGTCTCGAAAACTGCAGTTCGTCTCCTTCAAAGCAGGAGGCGCGGAACAGCACGTCGATGTTTTGCAGGGGCAGCCGATCCCATTCCTCCGTGGAAAAGCTTCCGGCCAGCGCCTGCAGATAGGCCACGTTGTTCATATGGTGCCCCATGTCGATATCCGTGGAGAGGACTGTGCGGGAAGCATAAGGCCGGTAGGCTTCGAACTGCTCCGGGATCCGTGCGAAGGGAGCGGTGATGGCACTGTCTTCCCGGAAACGGAGACTCTCCGGATAGATCTCCCGCGGAGAACTCAGCCGGTTTTCCTTGAAGTTCAGGATCGTCCATTCGGTCTTGCCGGCGATGAGGATCTCTCCGTCCTGCTCCAGCTCATAGCTGCGGTCGCCGCGCACTTTTTCGGGAGCCTCCGGCCATGTGCGCACGGTCACCGGCTTCCCGAGACTCGGACGGGAAATGAATTCCACGCGCGTCTTTACCGTCAGCCAGAACAGGTTTTTCTTCATCAGATCCCCGATGCCTATGCCGAGCCTGTCGGCGTGGGAGGAGGCGGCGTCCATGAAAAGCCCGAAGGCGCCGTGATAACTCAGCCGTCCCGAAGCGTCGCAGACGGAAGGGGCTGTTTCAAGTTCTTTTTCGTAAATCTCATCCATGACGGTTTTCCTTTCGTTTGATCCGCGTGTAAAGAATAAGGCCAAATACGGAAACCGTCAAGAGCCTGCGGGAGCATACTTGTGAAATGATCGGAGCTGTGATATTATTTCTGCTGTAACAGAAGGGAGTTGCTGCATATATGAAGCTCGGAATAGTGGGTCTGCCGAACGTGGGGAAAAGCACGCTTTTCAACGCGCTGACGGGAGCGAAGGCCGAAACGGCCAGCTATCAGTTTTCCACGATCACCCCCAACGTGGGCGTGGTGCAGGTGCCGGACGAAAGGCTGGACCGTCTCGCGGAGCTGTACGAGCCCGAAAAGGTGACCTTTGCAAGCATAGAATTCGTTGATATAGCCGGCCTTGCCAAGGGCGCGTCCCGCGGCGAGGGCCTGGGCAACAAGTTCCTGGCGCACATACGCCAGACCGACGCGCTGGTGCATGTGGTGCGCTGCTTTGACAATCCCGATATTTACGGCGACGACAGGGCCGATCCGCTCAGGGACGTGGACATACTCAATACCGAGCTGGTGCTGGCCGACATCGAGGTGGTCGAGCGCAGGCTCGACAAGGCGAAGAAGAACGCCAAGGGAGACAAGAAATACCTGCATGAAGCGGAGCTTTTCGAAAAGCTGCTCGAGCACCTCAACGAGGGCAGGGCGGCGCGGTTTTTCGACATGGCGCCCGAGGACGCCCCGCTGTTCGCCGACGGCGGACTGCTGTCCCTCAAGCCCGTGATATACGCCGCGAACCTTGACGAGGACGGCTATGCCGATCTTGAGCACAACGAAAGATATCTCGCCCTCAAAGAGCTGGCGGAAAAAGAGGGCGAGAGGGCAATGCCGGTCTGCGCGAGGCTGGAGCAGGACATCAACGATCTTCCCGAGGACGAAAGACAGATGTTCCTGGACGACCTCGGCATAAAGGAAAGCGGACTGAGCCGCCTTATAAACTGCGCGTACGATCTTCTCGGCCTCATGTCCTTCCTCACCGCGGGCAAGCCCGAGGTAAGAGCGTGGACGATCAAAAAGGGAAGCAGGGCGCCCCAGGCCGCCGGAAAGATACACAGCGATATCGAGCGCGGCTTCATCCGCGCGGAGGTAGTGTCCTTCGACGATCTGATGGCCTGCGGCAATATGCAGACGGCCAAGGAAAAGGGCCTGGTCCGCAGCGAGGGCAAGGATTACGTCGTAAAAGACGGAGATATAATTCTTTTCAGATTCAACGTTTCAAAATGAACGGCAGAGAACGGATACAGAGCATAGACGCGCTGCGCGGGCTCTGCGTGGTGCTGATGTGCGCGCACCATCTGCTTTACGATCTCACCGAGGTGCTTAACGCGCCCTGGGTCATTTTTTCCAATCCGGTGTTCGACGCGCTGCATTTCGTTTTCGCCGGGACGTTCATAGCCCTTTCGGGAGTGTCCTCCCGCTTCTCGCGCAGCAATATAAAGCGGGGGATAAAGGTGCTGATATGCGCGGCGGTCGTCAGCCTCGTCAGTTGGCTCATGCGTTCGCCCATCCTTTTCGGCGTGCTGCATTTCCTCGGCGCCGCCATGATATTCTACGGGCTCACGGGCAGGCTGTGGGAAAAGCTGACGGGGCCAGTGCTGCCGGTATGCTGCGTGCTGCTCACCGCGGCGACCTCCGGCCTTGCCGGGGGCAGGGTGACGGATATACGCTGGCTGTGGCCGTTCGGCATCGTCTATCCCGGCTTCTTTTCGGGAGACTATTTCCCGATATTCCCGTGGATCTTCGTTTTCCTGCTCGGAACGTGGGCCGGGGCAAAAATTAAGGAAGGGCGTTTTCCAAAGAAATTTTATACCCTTTCGCCTCCGCTGCTGCCCGCCGTAGGGCGCAGGGCGCTGGTCATATACATGCTTCATCAGCCGGTGCTGTACGGGCTGACTCTGCTCGCAGGGAAAATCATCGGCGTTATCTGACTTCCTTTATTATCCGTTCATAATCCTCCGCGCCTGTCCGTAGACTATTATTGAGATCGGACCTGTATGCGGAGGACACGTATGATGGACAGAAGAAAACTCTGTATCGCGATAGCGTTTTTGTTCGCGCTGAATATAACGCTGATCTGCGTTATGCAGTCGAACGCGGCGACTTATAAGCAGGGCTCCGCGGGCTCGGTGGTCACGCAGATACAGACAAAGCTCAGCCGGTGGGGTTATTACAAATACGCCGTAGACGGCGTATACGGCAGGNNCCAGCCGTACCGCCGCGGCGGTAAAGAGCTTTCAGAAGGCAAACGGCCTGACCGTGGACGGGATATGCGGGAAACAGACGCTGGCGGCGATGGGTATAAGCGGCGGAGCGACGGCGGAGGACAACAGCGTGAACCTGCTGGCCAGACTCATTTCGGCGGAGGCAAGGGGCGAGCCGTACACGGGGCAGGTAGCCGTCGGCGCGGTGGTGCTCAACAGAGTGGAGCATCCTTCGTTTCCCAACAGCATTTCCGGCGTGATATATCAGTCGGGCGCCTTCAGCTGCGTCACGGACGGACAGTTTTATCAGCCCGTGGCCGACAGCGCCTACCGCGCCGCGAGGGACGCGATAAACGGATGGGATCCGTCGGGCGGCGCGATATATTACTACAATCCGGACAAAGCCACAAGCGCCTGGATATGGTCAAGGCCGCTCATCGTGCAGATAGGCAGACACAAATTCTGCGCGTAAACGAAACGCAGTGAGATATCCGGGCGGATATCTCACTGCGAAGAAATGCCGAAGCCGGCGGGAGGTCAGAGAACGCCGATCTCCTTGAGCCAGTCGTTGAGCTTTTCGCCGGCGGAGTCGACGTCGACTCCCTTGAACGCAAAGCGGCCGAGGATCCTGGAAGAGGGGCACAGCTTGATCATGTCGTCGCAGACGTTCTGCATGCCGCCCATGCCGTGGGTGCAGAATACGGCGACGTTCTTGCCGGACAGGTCCGCGGAGGACAGGAAGGTCTTCACGGGGCCCGCGGCGGTCGCCGCCCAGTTGGGAGAGCCGACGAAAACGGTGTCGTACTTGCCGAGGTCCGCGTCGGAGCTGCCCGCTTCGTTGATCTCGGCGATATCGCAGCCGAGCGCGTCGCCGATCATTTTGGTCAGCTTGCGGGTGTTGCCGGACTGAGAATAAGAAATTACGAGTGTGCTCATATCGTACCTCCGAAATAATTATTTATGCTGCCATTATATACTATTCTTCGGCACGGAGTAAAGAGGAGACCGAAAAAATGTCGGATCTGGATTTTCTTTTCGAAAAACTCGAAAGCGCGGATAAGGTGCTCGTCGGCGCGGGAGCGGGTCTGTCGGCGGCCGCGGGCCTGAGCTATTTCGACACCGCGGTGTTTGACAAATACTACCCGGACGTGCGCAGGCTGGGATATCGCTGCCAGTACGAGCTGGTAGGCATACGCGACGACGAATGGAGCGTGGGGCGCAAGTGGGCCTGGTGGGCGACGCACGTGAACTACGTAAGATACATATTCCCGGCCGCGGAGCTTTATTCAAAGCTGCTCGGGCTGCTGGACGGAAAGGATTATTTCGTGGTCACCTCCAACGCGGACAGGCAGTTCGTGAGAAACGGCATAGACGAAAACAGACTGTTCGAGTTTCAGGGGAATTACGACAACATGGGCTGCGCCGGGCGCTGCACTCCGCATACCTGGTACAATAAGCCCTATCTTGACAGGATACTCGAAAGACTCGATCACGAAAAATTCGAGTGCCCCGACGACGCGCTGCCGCGCTGCCCGTACTGCGGAGGTCTCGCGGAGATGTGCTTCAGGGGAGAGGACTATAAGGAAAGACGCGAAAGGTACGTGGATTTCGTCGAAAGCTGCGAGGACAGGCGGCTGTGCATAATCGAGCTCGGCGTGGGCTTCAATACCCCGGGCGTGATACGCTGGCCCTTCGAGCGCATAACGTATCAGCTGCCGCAGTCGCATCTTTTCAGGATAAACTCCGGATATAAAGAGCTCAGGAACGACAGGGGAGACAACGATATCCCGCCGGAGATCGAGGACAGAGCCACCTTTATAGGCACGGACGCCGCCGAGGTCATAGAGCGGCTTTGCGAAATGAAGGAAAAGCGCGATAAATAACAACATATAGGGGATGATCGCCTGTTTCTTGCATTTTGAAACGAAATACGGTATAATGACCGAAAGATGGTAATTATACCGTATTTTTTTACGCCGCAGGCACCGCGCCGGCGGAAATCAGACCCCGTGCCGCGCCGCATACGGCGCGCGGCAGGGATAATTCGGAGGAACGGATGGCTGCAAAAAAAGACCGGGAATACGGAAACGAAAGCATATCGCAGCTCAAGGGCGCCGACAGGGTCCGCAAGCGCCCCGGAGTCATTTTCGGCTCGGACGGGCTGGAGGGCTGCGAGCATGCCGTTTTTGAGATACTGTCAAACTCCATAGACGAGGCGCGGGAGGGCTACGGCGACACCATCATACTCACGCGCTATGAGGACGGCTCCATCGAGGTGGAGGATTTCGGCCGCGGCTGTCCCGTGGATTACAATCCGGTGGAAAAGCGCTATAACTGGGAGCTGGTATTCTGCGAGCTGTACGCCGGAGGCAAGTACGACAACGACGAGGGAGAAAACTACGAATACTCTCTCGGCCTCAACGGTCTCGGCTCCTGCGCTACGCAGTATTCGTCGGAGTACATGGACGTTACCGTATGGAGAGACGGGAAAAAATACTCCCTGCACTTTGAAAAGGGAGAAAACATCGGCGGACTGCAGTGGGAGGAGTATCCCAAAAAGCGCACCGGCTCGCTCATAAGATGGCGGCCGGACATTGAGGTATTTACCGATATCGACATACCTGCGGAGTATTTCGAGAGCGTTATAAAAAGGCAGGCCGTGGTCAACAGCGGCGTCACCTTCAAATTCAGAAATCAGAAGGACGGAAAATTCGAGACAAAGGAATATATATACCAAAACGGCATAGTCGACTACGTCACCGAGCTTGCCGGGGAAGACTCGCTGACTCTGCCGGCGTTTTTCGAGGCGGAGAGGCGCGGGCGCGACAGGGACGATATGCCCGAGTACAAGGTCAAGCTGTCTGCGGCGATGTGCTTTTCCAACCGCGTGAACGTAATAGAATATTACCACAATTCCTCCTGGCTGGAATACGGCGGAGCTCCGGAAAAGGCCGTAAGGAGCGCATTTACCGCCGCGCTTGACGCGTATATACGCAAGCAGGGGAAATATCAGAAAAACGAGTCCAAAATCAGCTTCAGCGATATCCAGGACTGCCTCGTGCTCGTTACCAACTGTTTTTCCACGCGCACGTCCTATGAAAACCAGACCAAAAAGGCCATTACGAACAGGTTTATCCAGGAGGCCATGACGGAATTCCTGAAATCGCGCCTCGAGGTCTATTTTATAGAAAACCGCAGCGACGCCGACAGGATCATGGAGCAGGTGCTCATAAACAAGCGCAGCCGCGAAACGGCGGAAAAGGCAAGGCTCAATCTCAAAAAAAAGCTCACCGGCAGCACGGACATCACCAGCAGGATACAGAAATTCGTCGACTGCCGCACCCGCGACGTGAGCAGGAGGGAGATATACATCGTCGAGGGCGACTCGGCCCTCGGTTCCTGCAAGCTCAGCCGGGACGCGGAATTCCAGGGCATAATGCCGGTGCGGGGCAAGATACTCAACTGCCTCAAAGCGGACTACGACAAGATCTTCAAAAGCGAGATAATCACCGATCTGCTCAAGGTGCTGGGCTGCGGCGTGGAGGTGCAGAGCAGGTTCAACAAGGATCTCAACAGCTTCGACCTGAACAATCTGAGATGGAACAAGGTCATAATATGCACCGACGCGGACGTGGACGGATATCAGATACGCACGCTGATACTGACCATGTTGTATCGCCTTACGCCGACGTTGATAGAGCAGGGCTTCGTGTTCATAGTCGAGTCGCCGCTGTATGAGATAAAGAGCAGAGGCAAGAGCTGGTTCGCCTATACGGAAAAGGAGAAGGGCGATATCCTTCGCGAGCTCGGAAACGCCAAACGCACCATAAACCGCAGCAAGGGTCTCGGCGAGAACGACCCGGAAATGATGTGGATGACCACCATGAACCCGGAGACAAGGCGGCTTATAAAGGTCACGCCCACCTCCGCGGCCGCCACGGCGGATACCTTCGATCTGCTTCTCGGAGACAATCTGAGCGGGAGAAAGAACTATATTGCCGAAAACGGCTGGCGATACATCGATATGGCAGATCTTTCGTAAAGCGTGTGAAGGAAGTCGAAATATGGCAAGGAAAAAGAAAACCGAAGACGCAGGCGAAAAAAAGCCTCAGATAAACAACGTGATGGGCCTGCACGCCGAGGTGCAGGAACAGCTCATTACCGACACTCTCGAAACAAACTACATGCCCTACGCCATGAGCGTGATCGTATCCAGGGCGATACCGGAGATAGACGGCTTCAAGCCTTCCCACCGCAAGCTGCTCTATACGATGTATAAAATGGGCCTGCTCGCCGGCGATGAGATGACGAAATCGGCCAATATCGTGGGGCAGACCATGCGCCTCAACCCCCACGGAGACGCGGCGATATATGAGACCATGGTGCGGCTGTCCAAGGGCAACGAATCGCTGATCCTGCCTTTCGTGGAGTCCAAGGGCAGCTTCGGCAAGGTATACTCCAGAGACATGGCCTATGCCGCTGCGCGCTATACCGAGGCGAAGCTGGCGCCGATATGCGCGGAGATATTCAGGGACATCGACCGCGATACGGTGGATTTTACGGATAACTACGACGGCAGCACCAAAGAGCCCCTGCTGCTGCCGACGGCCTTTCCCAACGTGCTCGTGTCGGCCAACCAGGGCATAGCCGTGGGCATGGCGAGCATGATATGCGGCTTCAACCTCGAGGAGGTCTGCCGCACGGAGATCGAATATATCAAAAATCCGGACTGCGACCTTTTCGAGACCCTCAAGGGGCCCGATTTTCCTACGGGCGGCGAGCTGATATTCAACCGCGAGGTCATGGAAAACATCTACAATACCGGCCGGGGCAGCTTCAAGACCAGAGCCGTATGGAAATACGTCAAGGAAGAAAATATCATCGAGATAAACGAGATACCCTATACCGCCACGGTGGAGGCGATCATCGACAAGGTGGCGGAGCTCGTCAAGCAGGGCAAGATCAAGGAGATATCCGACATGCGCGACGAGACCGATCTCAACGGTCTCAAGCTGGCGATAGACCTGAAAAGGGGCGTCGACCCGGAAAGAGTCATGCAGAAGCTCTTCCGCTCCACTCCTCTGATGGACGCGTTCCCCTGCAATTTCAACATACTCATTTCCGGCATGCCGAAGGTGATGGGCGTGCGCGAGATACTCGACGAGTGGACCGCGTGGAGAGTGGAGTCGGTGCGGCGCCGGATCTTTTTCGAGCTTACGAAAAAGAAAGACAGACTGCATCTGCTCAAGGGCCTGAAAAAAATACTGCTCGATATCGACAAGGCCATAAGTATCATACGGAATACCGAGGCCGAGGCAGAGGTCGTGCCCAACCTGATGATAGGCTTCGGAATAGACGAGACGCAGGCGGAGTACGTTGCGGAGATAAAGCTGCGCAACATCAACCGCGAATACATCCTCAGGCAGATCGACGAAACGGAGAGGCTCGAGCAGGATATCAAAGAGCTCGAGGAAACGGTAAACAGCAAAAGCAAAATAAAAAAGCTGATCGTCGGAGAGCTGGAGGCGATCATAAAAAAATACGGCCAGCCGCGAAAGACGAAGATAGTGTATGAAAGCGAGCTGGACGATACCGAGGAAGAGGAGCTCGAAGAGGATTACCCGGTGACGGTGTTCATATCCCGCCACGGATATCTGAAAAAGATCACCCCGCAGTCTCTGAGGATGAGCGGAGAACAGAAGTATAAGGAGGACGACGGGCTGCTTGTCAGCTTTGAGGCCACGAACCGCACGGAGCTGATGGTATTTACCGACAAGTGTCAGGTGTACAAGACGAAGCTCAGCGAATTCGAGGACGGAAAGGCTTCGGCCCTGGGCACGTATCTTCCCTCAAAGCTCGGCATGGACGACAACGAAAACGCGATATACACCTTCGCCCCCGGGGAATACTCCGACAGCGTTCTGTTCTTCTACGAAAACGGCAAGGCCGCCCGCGTGCCGCTGAGCTCATACGTCACCAAGAGCAACCGCCGCAAGCTTGCCAACGCCTACAGCGATAAAGCGCCGCTGAAGTCGATCCTCGTTTTCGGAAAAGAGCGCGACGTGGCGGTATTCTCCACCGAGGGACGCGCCGTGGTGATAAACAGCTCCCAGCTGTCCGAGAAAGCGGCGAGGGACAGCCAGGGCGTGAACGTGATGACGCTCAAAGGCAGATACGTGCTGAAGGAGGCTCGCTTCCTTGAAGACAGCACGATAAAAAACAAATCCAGGTATACCGCCAGGAACATACCGGCGGCGGGTGCGATACTGAAGCCGGAGGACGCCGGAAGCGAGCAGATGAGCATGCTCTGAAAATATAGAACTGCAGAACGGGATCTGATCGCATCGGGTCGTGAGCGGGAGCCGCCGCGCGCGGCCCCATTCATGTCTGCCGCGCACCGAAGCACGCGGCGTTCTTCCCGATACGTCAGGTCTGTCTGTTTTTGACGTTTGAAAAAAACGGATTTCATTGATTTTTCACTTCGCATGTGGTATCATGACGAAAATATTGTTTTTGACGGTGTTTTCCGTGACCGCCGTAACTGCGCGGCACGTTTATACCGTCGGGGAGTGATGCAGCAGTGGGGAAATACATCGTTAAGCGTGTCGGCATGGGACTTCTGAGCATTTTTGTCGTCGCCACGCTGACATTTTTCCTTATGAATATGGTGCCGGGAGGTCCTTTCGTCGCCGAAAAATCCATCAGCAAGGCGGCTCAGGAGGCACTGGCAAGCAAATACGGGCTGGACAAGCCCATCATGGAACGCTATTTTACCTATATCACCGATTTCCTCAAGGGAGATATGGGCTACAGTCTGCGTCAGAGAGGACGCACGGTGTCGGATATCATTTTTTCCAAGTTCCCGGTGTCGGCAGGCCTTGCAGGCATAGCCGTTGCCGTGGCCCTGTGCGTGGGCATACCGTTGGGCTGCCTTTCCGCGTATCACCGGGGCAAATTCGGAGACCGGTTCATAATCGTCCTCGCCACCTGCGGCATAGCCATACCGAGCTTCATAAGCAGCGTGGTGCTGCTGTATACTTTCGGGAGCAAGCTCAACCTGCTGCCGACGATAGGGCTCAATTCCTTCAAGGCGTATATCATGCCGGTCACGGCGCTCGCGATCTATCCCTCGGCATACATCACCCGCCTCATGCGCTCCAGCCTGCTGGACGTCATGGGCCAGGATTACATACGCACGGCAAAGGCGAAGGGCCTCGCCGGCTTCAGAGTGATGTTCAAGCACGCGCTGAGAAACGCCATCCTTCCCGTGGTCACGTATGTCGGGCCCATGCTGGCCGGGCTGATGACCGGATCCTTCATAGTGGAGAAGATATTTACCATACCCGGACTGGGAAGAGAATTCGTTTCGTCCATAACCAACCGCGATTATACGATGATAATGGGCACGACGATCATACTCGCCACGCTGATAATCGTCGCGAACGTCGTCGTAGACATACTTTACAAGGTAATAGATCCGCGCATAAATCTCAAGTAAGCAGACAAAAACCGTAAGAAAACGCTTTAAGCGGCGATATTTCGGCGCTTTGCGTTTCCCCGTCAGAACCGGGTCCTTATGGGTTTCGTTCAGGGAGTAAACAATGAATAATCGCTTGCCCGGCCTTCACCTGAAAGCGGAGGATTTCATCCCGGCGACCGCCGAGGAGAAGGAAAGCCTCGTTATAATGAGAGACAGCGTCAACTTCTGGCGCGACGGTCTGAGACGTCTGAAAAAGAACAGGGTCGCAATGGTCAGCCTGTTTTTCATATTGCTGATAATGATATTCGCCTACGTGCTTCCCTCGTTCTGGCCCTATACCTACGATCAGCAGATAAGGACCAGCGAAAACCTTTCGCCGTTCACCTACGGAGAGGCGGAGCTGGCAAGGATAGAAGCTGGGGAGAAGGTGTTCCCCCATATCTGCGGCACCGATAAGCTCGGCCGCGATTTTGCCGTGAGGCTTATGATGGGGGCCAGGATCAGCCTCACCGTGGGCCTGGTTTGCGCCGCGATAGTGCTCGTGATAGGCGCGCTGTTCGGAGCGATAGCGGGCTTTGCCGGCGGATGGGTGGATAATATAATGATGCGCTTTACGGATATCATCTACACCATACCGGATATCCTGCTGATCATCATCATGGCGATGTCGCTCAAGCCCGCTCTGGAGCAGCTGGTGACGCATAAGGGCTTTTTGTGGCTTCAGAAGCTCGGACCCAATATGATAGCGATCTTCCTTGTGTTCGCGCTGATATACTGGGTGGGCATGGCCAGGATAACCCGCTCGCAGGTGCTTATACTCAAAGAGTCCGAGTATGTCACGGCCGCGCGCGCCCTCGGCGCGGGCAGCGCGAGGATAATCAGAAAGCACCTGCTTACCAACTGCATAGGCACTCTGACCGTCACGACCACGCTGCAGATCCCCTCGGCCATCTTTACCGAAAGCTATCTGAGCTTCCTCGGCATAGGCGTGCAGGTGCCCATGCCGTCGCTGGGCTCCCTTGCCACCGACGCGGTCAAGGGCATGAACACGTATCCCTATCTTCTGCTCTTCCCGGCGATACTTATAAGCGTGATAATACTCGTTTTCAACCTGTTCGGAGACGGACTCAGGGACGCTTTCGATCCGAAACTGAAGGACTGAACGGAAGGAAGAGAATGTTGAAAGAAAAGCTTTTGGATATCCGGGACGAATATCTCTCCTTCTTTACTCCCGCGGGCGAGATAAAGGCTCTCAACGGCGTATCCTTTTCCATGGACGAGGGAGAAGTGCTCGGCATAGTGGGAGAGTCCGGCTCCGGAAAATCGGTCACGGCTTATTCCATCATGGGGCTTACCGCGTATCCCGGCAGGCTCGTGGGCGGTTCGATCCGCTTCAACGGTCACGACGTAGAAAAAATGAGCGAAAAGGAGCTGCGCAAAATGCGCGGCAATGAGGTTTCGATCATTTTCCAGGACCCGATGACCAGCCTCAATCCCGTGTACACGATAGGAAATCAGATAGAAGAGGTCATACTCCTGCATACCGACAAGACCCGCGACGAGGCAAAAAAACGCGCCAGGGAGCTGCTTGAGCTTGTCGGGATAAACGAGCCGGACCGCAGACTGAAGCAGTATCCGCACGAGCTCTCGGGCGGTATGCGTCAGCGCGTGATGATATCCATCGCGCTCGCCTGCGAGCCCAAGCTGCTCATAGCCGACGAGCCGACCACGGCCCTCGACGTGACGATCCAGGCGCAGATACTCGAGCTTATGAAGGAGCTGCGCTCAAAGCTCGACATGAGCATAATAATGATAACCCACGATCTCGGCGTGGTCGCCAGCATGTGCGAAAAGATAGCCGTGATGTATGCCGGACATATCGTGGAATACGGTACTGCGGACGAGATATTCTATGAGCCGGGCCACGAATATACCAAGGGCCTGATAAAATCCATACCCAAGCTGAATTCCTCCGAGCCGGAGCGCCTCGTGCCCATCGAGGGACAGCCCGTCGATCTGCTCAATCCGCCCAAGGGCTGTCCGTTCGCGCCGCGCTGCGGCAGCTGCATGAAAATTTGTCTCAGGGAAATGCCCGAGAAAACCGAGCTGAGCGAGACGCATTACTGCTATTGCTGGCTGCACGGGAAGGCGGAATTCGAGAAGGGGGGCGGCGAGGAATGAGTCGGCAGGACATACTCGTTGAGATACAGAACCTCCGGCAGTATTTCCCGGCGGGAGGCCACGGAAAGAACAGACGCTTCGTACAGGCCGTGGACGACGTTTCCTTCGCCATAAAGAAAGGGGAGACCCTCGGCCTGGTGGGCGAGTCCGGCTGCGGGAAGACTACCGTCGGCAGGACGATGCTTCGCCTGTACGAGCCGACCGACGGACGTATAATATACGACGGAAAGATCATTTACGACAGCGGCAGGTGCCCGCTGAAGAACGACGACGGGAGCGATATGACCGACGGGAAAGGCAAGCCCGTATTCGGCAAAAGGACCGCCGTTGACATGCTTCCTTACCGCAGGAAAATGCAGATAGTTTTCCAGGACCCGTATGCGAGCCTGGATCCGCGCATGACCATAGGCGATATCGTCGGAGAGTCGATAGATATCCACCGTACCGCCGCGAACAAAAAGGAAAGGCATGACAAGATAATCTCGCTTCTCGAATGCGTCGGACTGAACAGCGAGCACGCGAACCGTTATCCGCACGAGTTTTCCGGAGGTCAGCGCCAGCGCGTGGGCATCGCCAGAGCACTGGCTGCCGATCCGCAGTTCATCGTCTGCGACGAGCCGGTTTCCGCGCTCGACGTTTCCATTCAGGCGCAGGTGGTAAACATGTTTGAGGACCTGCAGCAGGAAATGGGGCTGACGTACCTGTTCATAGCCCACGATCTGAGCGTGGTCAAGCATATATCCAACCGCATAGGCGTTATGTATCTGGGCAAAATGGTGGAGCTCGCGGAGAGCTTCGAGCTGATAGCTCACAGCGTTCATCCGTATACGAGAAGCCTGATTTCCGCCATACCCGTCGCCGATCCGAAAACCGCCCGCGCCGCAAAGCGCATCACGCTGCAGGGCGACGTACCCAGCCCGCTCAATCCGCCCAGCGGATGCCGTTTCCGCACGCGCTGTCCCTACGCGGACGAGCTCTGCGCGCGGGAATGTCCGCAGATGAAAGAGGTCGGCGCGGGACACTGGGCCGCCTGCCACCACCTGGACAGGGTGGAGTATTGATACGTTATTCGTTGTGAAGCCGCTCACAATGGATATATAAAAAGGAGAAAGTTTTTTTAAGGAGATGTTAAGATGAAAGCAAAAAGACTGATCGCGGCGCTGCTTGTCGTTTGTCTGGCAGTGTGCCTCGCCGCCTGCGCTCCCAAGGAGGGCGGCAAGACGCCCGACGGCGGAGAAACGGCGCAGCCGAGCAACATTACCGTACAGATCGGCCCGAACCCCGAGACCCTTGATCCCGCTCTCAACAGCGCGGTCGACGGCGGCAACATGCTCATCACTCTGTTCGAGACCCTGCTCATCATTGATGAGAACAACAAGGTTCAGCCCGGACAGGCCGAGAGCTACACCGTCAGCGGCGACGGCATCGAGTGGACCTTCACGATGCGCGACGGACTGAAGTGGAGCGACGGCAGCGAGCTCAACGCAAAGGACTTCGAGTATACCTTCAAGCGCCTCTGCGACGTCAACCTGGCCGCTCCCTACGGTGAGACCGTCGTGGGCATGATCGCCGGCTATCAGGACGCCATAGGCAATCCCGACGCCGACGGCAACCCCACCACCGATCCCGACATCGAGAAGCTCCAGGTTTCCGCCAGCGAAGACGGCAAGACCCTGAGCATCACGCTCGCTTATCCCTGCCCCTACTTTGACAAGATCGTTGCTTTCGGCACCATGAGCCCCGTCCAGAAGGCTACCGTCGAGGCCAACGGCGACGCCTGGGCCACCAAGCCCGCCACCTACGTCTGCAACGGCCCCTACATGATCAAGGACTGGACTCCCGGCGAGCGCATCGTCTGCCAGAAGAACCCCTACTACAAGGGCGGCTGGGATACTTCCCGCATAGTCACCGATAACCTGACCTTCCTGCTTCTTGAGGACTCCGCCGCAGCTTACGCGGCCTTCAACGGCGGCGACGCCCTTCTCATCAAGGACGTTCCCACCGAGGAGATCCCCAGCCTGAAGAAGGCTGAGGACGGCGGCGAATTCTACGTAGATACCATTCTCGGTACCTACTATCTCAACCTCAACTTCAGCAAGGCGCCCTTCAACGACGTAAACGTCCGCAAGGCCCTCAACCTGGCTATCGACCGTGATTATATAGCCAACGTCCTCATGCAGGGCACTTACAGCCCGGCATATAACTTCGTAGGCCCCGGCGTTGCCGACGCCGACGGCATGTTCTTTGACAATGCCGTTGCCGATAACGGCGGCGACACCTATATCAGCAAGGACTACGAGGCCAACAAGCTGGCCGCTCAGGAGGCTCTTGCCGCCGCCGGCTATCCCAACGGCGAAGGCTT
>DBWE01000089.1:0-314 GCA_002308315.1 Clostridiales bacterium UBA1246
CCGAGCTCCGCCATTGCTTTCGCGCCGTACTGGCTCATGCCTACATTGTGTCCCCAGCCCGATCCCGTTACAACGTACTTGTCGGAATAGATCGGCTCTCCGCTGCTCAGCAGCGAAAGCACGGTCACGCCCGAGGATGTGATGACGGCTCTTCCTTCAATACCCTGAAGCTCTTCGGCAATGCCGTCGCCGTTAATCGCATACAAAACGCGTCCGCTCCCCGAGCCTATCCGGTCTGCGGAGGTGTTTACAAATATCTCCGTCGCGCCGCTGCTCTTACCGTCGGTAACGGTAAAATGCTGGCTGAAGGTGTA
>DBWE01000089.1:395-3217 GCA_002308315.1 Clostridiales bacterium UBA1246
GAATAGATATTTCCGCTTGGCGTATACGTAGGCGTGACCGATACTATGGAAGCGCAGGCGTATCCCTTTGCCTGCAGTATTCCGGTTATTTCCGCCGCGGTATATGTGTAGCTCCAGTTCTTATATCCCGTTTCCACGTAATCCTCGTAGGGATCGTGCTTTCCCTTGAGATACGGTATGTCCTCATAGAAAACGTTCTGGCAGTCCTCGGTGGCGCCGCCGTTGCTGGAATAATAAAATGTATTTGCGTAGTCTCCCTCATACGTGAGATAGACCCCGTCTGTCTCTTCAACTGCCCGGTCGCTGACGTCGGTCGCGCTGTTCGCACCGCGATAGGTCTGGCAGCAGACGTCGTCGCAAAGATCGAAACCGTTCTTTCTGTGCGCGTTGAGGTGCGCGGCAGCGTAAGTTCTCGCCGTGACCGCCTGCGCCTTGAGCGCCTCGACCGGCCACGAGGGGTTCATTTCATAAGGTATGACTCCCTTGACGTAATCGCTCATCCCGACAAAATTAACTACCGTCAGATCTCCTCCGTCGAGTCTCGTATACTGAAAACCGCCGTAATATTTATAACCGTGATACCACGTCAGGGCGTCTTCGCCCTCATCCGCTTTCGGCATGACCGCGAGGGAACGGTCTTCCCCGCAGTCGAACTGAAAAAGGATCTCGCCCGTTTCCGTTTCAACTGCCGTAACGCAGCGCGAGCTTGCGGTCATCGCCGAGCCGTTGAGCCCTCTTGAGCTCAGCGCGCTTTCGGCCGCTCCGAGAGAAGTATAATCTCCTGCGCATATGTACCATTCCCCGTTATGATAGGCGGCGAAGCTGTCGGAAATGATCTTGTTTCCGTCGGCGTCGTACATTGCTTCCCTCAGGGCCTCCGCGCTTTCGTATGCCGGTTCGAGACGCAGGTGATAGCATCCGACGCAGATCGCGCTTCCCGACGCCGGCGCGGAATCGTGCCACACGCCGGAATAGCGGTACATGTTCCAGTCCTTCATCATGGTGATCGCCGTTTTATCGGTCTCTCCCAGCTTGATAAACTCCCGGTCGCCGTCAAAATATCCGAAATCGTATCCGCTGCCGACGAAATTGAGCAGATTGGCCGAAGCGGTGGAATTTCCGCCCCAGCTCAGGCCGATCCGTACGCGGCTGACGGGGTCCTCAAACGCCGCGCTGTCGGGCAGTCTGACGGATATGAGCGGAAGAAGCGCCGCCAATATCAGCAGCACGGCGGCGGTTTTTTCAATTCTCGCTTTTATCATATCAAAACACCATTGACATCAAATATTCACAAGTGGTATTATCGCACTATCGTATTACTCTTTGATTATTCTATTATTATAGCGAAACCGGAACCGGTGTTCAAGTCAAATTTATACGATGATCATTGTTTGAAGGAGTGACATATAATGAAAAAATATAAGGTCGGAGTTATCGGCGCGACCGGTATGGTCGGACAGCGTTTTGTGACTCTCATTGACAAGCATCCCTGGTTTGAGCTTGCCGTAGTGGCCGCCAGTCCCAGAAGCGCCGGGAAAAAATACGGCGACGTAATGAACGGACGCTGGCTTCTGGATACTCCCACTCCGGATAGCTCCAAACAGCTCGTCATAATGGACGCCGACGCCGACGCCGAAAAGATCGCTTCCTCCGTCGATTTCGTTTTTTCGGCCGTCGATATGAAAAAAGACGAGATACTCGCTCTTGAAGAAAGGTACGCCAAGCTCGAATGTCCCGTCGTCTCCAACAACAGTGCCCACCGCTGGACTCCCGACGTGCCTATGGTGGTCCCCGAGATCAACCCCGAGCATATCGAGGTCATAGAGAGTCAGCGCAGGCGTCTCGGCACAAAACGCGGCTTTATCGCGGTTAAATCCAACTGCTCGCTGCAGAGCTACGTTCCGGCGCTCCATCCGCTGCGCGGATACGGTCTTGACAAAGTGCTCGTATGTACTTATCAGGCCATCTCCGGCGCAGGCAAGACCTTTGAGACCTGGCCGGAAATGATAGACAACGTTATCCCCTACATCGGCGGCGAGGAAGAAAAATCCGAGCGTGAGCCCATGAAGCTGTGGGGCCGCGTGGAAAACGGCGTCATAGTGAACGCCGACAGTCCGGCGATCACCGCGCAATGTCTCCGTGTTCCCGTATCCAACGGTCATATGGCCGCGGTTTTCGCATCCTTCAAAAACAAGCCCTCAAAGGAAGCGATACTCGACGCGTGGAACAATTTCAAGAGCCTGCCGAACGAGCTCGCCCTGCCCTCCGCCCCTCAGAAGTTCCTCCATTATTTCGAGGAAGACAATATGCCTCAGACAAAGCTGCACCGCAATCTCGAAAACGGCATGGCAATATCCGTGGGCAGGCTGCGTGAGGATACTCAGTACGACTATAAGTTCGTATGTCTCAGCCACAACACTCTTCGCGGTGCCGCCGGCGGAGCCGTGCTGCTTGCCGAGCTGCTCTGCGCAAAAAATTATATCTGATAATCTCCTGCCCTTCCGCCGCCGACGGGACGGAAAGGTCTCGCGGGAAAAACAGCGACAGCCGACTTTTTAAATCAAGTCGGCTGTCGGCGCATATGCGGTTATGAATGGGGCGACGCAGTTATTTGCCGGGCGCGCTTCACGGACGCGGCTCATGCGTTTGCCGCCGCGTCGTCTTCCGACGCCCGTTCTCATCGCGCGGCGGGAAAAATAATCCTTGCATTGAGGGCAAAAAAAAGGTAGTATTATCTCACCGTCTTCAAAAGCGAAAATATTCCTTGGGATGTAGCCAAGCGGTAAGGCACGGGACTTTGACTCCCGCATTCGCAGGTTCGA
>DBWE01000086.1:0-158 GCA_002308315.1 Clostridiales bacterium UBA1246
ATCACCGGGATATCCACGAACTGCTTGAGGTACGATACCTCCGGCAGGTTGCAGGCCATGGGCATGTACACCGGCGGATGAGCCCAGAACCAGGAGTCGTAAGAACCGTTGTCGGAGTTGAGCATATCCGCGCCGGCGGCCTGGAGTATGCGCGCCGC
>DBWE01000086.1:255-3138 GCA_002308315.1 Clostridiales bacterium UBA1246
GAAACGGGATAATCGTCTCCGCAGGCGGCCTTGATGGCCCTGATGATGTCGGTGGCGAAGCGCAGGCGGTTTTCAAGCGAGCCGCCGTATTCGTCCTGACGGTGGTTCATGTTGGCTATCGCGAACTGGTCGAGCAGATAGCCCTCGTGCACCGCGTGTATCTCTACGCCGTCCACGCCCGCCTCGCGGCAGAGAACGGCCGTTTTGGCGTAGGCGTCGATGATATCGTGTATCTCCTCCACGGTCAGCGCGCGGTGCTTCACGGAGGGATCCCACACGTTGGGCAGATCGTCGCTCGGCGCGACCATGGTGTTTTTGAGCATTTCGGCCGGCATTTTGTCCATGCCGCCGAACAGCAGCTGCGAGCGGCCGAAGCCCGCGCCGAGCTGCAGGAAGAATTTCGCGCCGTAGGGGTGGATCTCGTCCATGAGCTGACGCAGCGGCCCGCGGAACAGCTCTTCGGACTCATACAGCCAGCGTTTCCCGAAGCCGCCTCCCGACACCGCCGTCACGCCGGGTATCATCAGGCCGACGTTCGCCTTTGCGCGGGCGATATAGTACTTTCTCGTCCGCTCCTCAAACTGTCCGCCGAAGCCTACGGGGCTCGTGCCGCCCATGGCGCAGAGCACTATGCGGTTTTTCAGCGTGATGCTCCCTATCTTCAGGGGAGTAAACAGCGCTTCGTAGTTTTCCATTTGCAGTCCTCCTGTTTTTTTGTTTTCACGATATCATATCTGCCGCGAATTTGTAAATAAGGAAGATCAAAAAACACCTTTCCGGCTCCCTTTTTTTGTTTTCTTTTTGTTGTAAAAACAACGGTTTTATCCGGCGGGATGTATTATGATCAAAGTGAAAAGAAAAAGGGGAGGCGAAAACAATGATAAGAAAAATCATCAGGATCGACGAGGAAAAATGCGTGGGCTGCGGCGCGTGCGCCGAGGCATGTCACGAGGGGGCCATCGAAATGGTCAACGGCAAGGCGAGACTCATGCGCGAGGATTACTGCGACGGGCTGGGCGACTGTCTGCCGGCCTGCCCCGTCGGCGCTGTTTCCTTTGAGGAACGGGAGGCTCCGGCCTACGATGAAAAGGCCGCTGCGGCCTCGAAGAAGGCAAAAGAAGCTCCGATCCTCGCCTGCGGCTGGCCNNGCTGCCCGGGCACGGAGAGCCGCAGCATAGAGCGCGCCGCCGATGCCGTTCCCGCTCCCGCCTCCGCGGTAAGCCGCCTTGCGCAGTGGCCCGTACAGATAAGGCTGGCTCCCGTCGGCGCGCCGTATTTCGACGGAGCGGACCTGCTCATTGCCGCCGACTGCACGGCCTACGCCTACGCCGGGATGCACGAGGAGCTTATGCGCGGGCGCGTTACGCTCATCGGCTGCCCCAAGCTGGACGATACGGACTACTCGGAAAAGCTTGAAAGGATAATCTCCGGAAACGACATAAAGAGCGTGACCGTGGCGCGCATGGAGGTCCCCTGCTGCGGCGGCATCGAAAACGCCGTAAAAAACGCCCTTCGAAACTCCGGGAAATTCATTCCGTGGCGCGTGGTCGTCATATCCACAGACGGCGTGATAACAAGAGACATGTGACAAACGGAAGAAAGGAGAAAAACAATGGGTCAAAAAATGTTTTGTTTTCAGTGCGAGCAGACGGCGGCCTGCCGCGGCTGCACCGGTGCGGCAGGCGTCTGCGGGAAAAAGGCCGGCACGGCACTTATGCAGGATAAGCTGACCGGCGCTCTTATCGGCCTTGCCCGGGCAACGGAGGGAAACGAGCGCCTCATAACCGGCGCGACCGACGATCTCATCGCAGAGGGGCTTTTCGCCACGCTCACCAATGTGAATTTCGATGACGAACGTATCGAAGAACTCATGAGGCGGACAGAGGAAGAAAAGAAGAGGCTCGTCGCCCGATGCTATACCTGCTCCAAGCCCTGCGGCAGAAACGATCCTTACGATATGAATGAGCTGTGGAGCGCGGACGAGGATATACGCTCGGTAAAATCGCTCATTCTCTTCGGGATAAGAGGCATGGCGGCTTATGCTTACCACGCCGCCGTTCTCGGCCGCCGCGAACGGCAGGTATACGATTTCCTTTACAGGGCTCTGTTTGCCGTCGGCTCCGAAATGACCGTGGAGCAGCTGCTGCCGCTTGTTTTCGAGACGGGCGAGGTCAACCTCAAATGCATGGAGCTGCTCGACTCGGCCAACACCGCCGCCTTCGGGACTCCCGAGCCGGTTTCCGTCAGCATGACCGTTGAAAAAGGACCCTTTATCATCATAAGCGGGCATGACCTGGAAGATCTCAGGCTGCTTTTGGAGCAGACGCGCGGCAAGGGCGTGAATGTATATACTCACGGCGAGATGCTCCCGGCCCACGCCTACCCCGAGCTGAAAAAATACCCGCAGCTCAAAGGCAATTTCGGCACGGCCTGGCACAATCAGCAAAAGGAATTTGACGCCGTGCCCGCCCCGATACTCTTCACCACCAACTGCATCATGCCTCCGAAGGCGAGCTATATCGACCGCGTGTTCACCACGGGCGCGGTCGGCTTCCCCGGCACGGTACATATCGGGGAGGACAAGGATTTTACCGCCGTGATAAACAAAGCCCTCGAACTCGGCGGCTACGACTCCGACAGGGAGTTTACCGGGATAAACGGCGGCAGCCGCGTTATGACCGGCTTTGCCCACGGCGCCGTTCTCGCCGCGGCGGACAAGGTGATTTCCGCCGTCCGCTCCGGCGCGATAAAGCACTTTTTCCTCGTCGCCGGCTGCGACGGCATGAAAAAGAGCCGCGATTACTATACGGAATTCGTCAGGCTGACGCCTCCCGACAGCATAGTCCTCACTCTGGCCTGCGGCAAATACCGCTTCAACGATCT
>DBWE01000161.1:0-204 GCA_002308315.1 Clostridiales bacterium UBA1246
GATCTTTTTCATGGTTTTTCCTCCTCGTTTTTTATCAGTCTTTTGCTTGGCCAGGGGGCGCAGACTCAAACCCGGTCTTGAAAGGCAGTTTTTTCGCAAGACTCCTTGAGAAAACATACAGTATTCCCTGCGGCGCCTTCCTTATCTTGACGAAAATCTGCTTCGTCAATACTCCGGAGGACTTCAAACGGATGATATTTCGAG
>DBWE01000161.1:293-8164 GCA_002308315.1 Clostridiales bacterium UBA1246
CGAATTTGCTCCGCTTGGCTATCCTTCTTTGAATTTATCGCAAGCGACGAAGTGATTCGGCGCGTGCTCACTGAGTATCTGAGGCTGCTCGCAGCCCTTGTGCGCGTAGGGGCATCTCGCCGCAAATCTGCAGCCCGGCTTCGGGTTTATGGGCGAAGTGAGCTCTCCCTGCATTTTTATGCGCTTTTTTTCGTGATGCCTGTCGGGGATCGGGATGGCGGACAGCAGAGCCTGAGTATAAGGATGGCGGGGATCCGCGAACAATTCCTTTGCGGGAGCTTTTTCCACCATTTGTCCGAGATACATGACCATAATATCGTCCGATATGTATTTAACGACCGAAAGGTCATGCGTAACAAACATATATGCGAGCTTGAATTCTTCCTGCAGATCAAGCATCAGATTTATGATCTGCGCCTGAATTGANNTCAATCATCATGAAGTCGTGGGTGGAGATAAGCATCGTTATACCCGAATTGCGATTTATGTCAGTCAGAAGCTGCATAATTTCGGACGAAGTGATAGGGTCGAGGTTACCGGTCGGCTCATCGGCCAGAATCAGCTCCGGGTTGTTTATCAGCGCACGTGCAATGCCAACACGCTGCCGCCGTCCGCCGTCCAGCTCGTGAGGATACGAATTTTCAAATCTCTTTGCCAGGCCGACCGTATCCATGAGAGCAAGCGCCTGTTTATGGCATTCGTCCTTTGCGAGCTTTTTCTGCAGCAGCAGGGGCTCGATTATCGCTTCGATAACGGACATGCGCGGGTTGAGAGACGAATAGGGATCCTGAAAGATTATCTGCATATCTTCCCTCAGCCTTCGGAGCTCTTTTTTGTCCGGATTTGTAATGTCCTTTCCTTCAAAAAAGACCTTGCCGCCCGTAGGCTCGAGCAGATGAAGTATGGTCCGTCCCAGCGTGGATTTGCCGCAGCCGGACTCGCCCACGACTCCGAGCGTCCTGCCCTTTTCAAGCTCAAAACTGATCCCGTCAACCGCATGCAGCGTGCCGCTGCTCACGCGGAAATACTTTTCCAGGCCCTTGACTTCAAGCATTGCCGGCATCAGTTATCCACCTCCATCATGTGACACTTGACGAAATGTCCCTTTTCGATCTCGCGGTCTTCCGGCAACTGCTCTCTGCATTTCCCGTCGGCATACGGACAGCGATCGCTGAATTTACACCCCGGCGGAAGATTTGTCGGATCGGCCATCAGTCCGCTGATGGGCTTGAGCCGTTTTTCCGTCGAGTCTAGCCTCGGAAGCGATCCGAACAGCCCGATGGTATACGGATGCTTCGGGTTATCGAAAATCGAATCGGCGCCGCCGTATTCGACTATTTCCCCGGCATATATTACGGCCACGGAGTCGCACGCTTCGGCCACTATTCCGAGGTCATGCGTTATCATTATTACAGAGGTGCCCAGGCGCTGCTTGAGGTCCTGCATCATTTCAAGGACCTGAGCCTGAACGGTGACGTCAAGCGCGGTCGTGGGTTCGTCTGCAATAAGAAGCTCCGGATTGCAGGCAAGAGCCATCGCAATTACCACGCGCTGCTTCATGCCCCCGGAGAATTGGTTGGGATACTCGTCATACCTTTCCTTCGGGATGCCGACCATTTCAAGCATTTCGCAGGCGCGTTCCTTTGCCTGCTGCCTGGTGACCTTATTGTGCAGACCCACTGCCTCGGCGATCTGCACTCCGACCTTGTCTATGGGATTGAGCGCGGTCATCGGATCCTGAAANNATCATGGCGATCTTGTTCCCTCGGATCCTGCGCATTTCCTTTTCGGGCAGCGCGAGCAAATCCTCTCCGTCGAATATGACATTTCCTCTTTTGAGCTTTGCGGGAGGCTCCTGAAGAATGCGCATTACGGCGCGGGCAATGGTCGTTTTTCCGGCTCCGGTCTCACCGACAAGTCCGATAGTCTCCCCTTTTTTTACGGTAAGATTAACTCCGTTTACTGCATGGACTGTCGCATCGTCCGTAATGTATTCCACAACAAGATCGCGGATTTCGAGAATATTATCCAATTCCATTCGTGTCACCTCAGTTCTTCAAACGGGGATCGAGCGCATCGCGAAGTCCGTCGCCGAGCAGATTGAAGGCAAGCACCGTTATCATAATGCTCACGCCCGGATACACCGCAAGCATCGGATACTGCCGCATATAGTTGCGTGCGTCCGATATCATCGTTCCCCACTCGGGCGTAGGCGGCTGAACGCCGAGACCCACGAAGCTGAGCATGGCGCCTATGAGTATCGCGTTGCCCACATTCATCGTTATCGTAACGATCAGCGGCGAAATGGAATTGGGTATTATGTACTTTCTCAGCACATGCCATGTACTGCTGTTTATAGATTTCGCGGCTTCCACATACTCCATTTCCCTGACCGTAAGAATTGAAGCGCGCATCATGCGGGCAAACTGCGGGATCATACTTACGGCAAGGGCTATGATCGCGTTTTTGAGGCTCGGTCCGAGTATGGCCGCCAGGACAAGACAAAGCAGCATCATCGGTATGCTTTGATAGATATCAAGCAATCTCATCAGTATATTGTCGGTCGCTCCTCCGAAATATCCCGCGATCGCGCCGACAATAATTCCGATGACCGCGGATATCAGGACCGAAAGAAGGCCGATAAGAAGAGATGCGCGAGTGCCGTATATGATCCGGCTCATGATATCGCGTCCGAGCTTATCGGTACCGAGCATGTGCTCTCTGCTCGGAGAAGCAAAGCCTTCGTCTCCGGTCGCGTCATACTCGTAAGGCGCGATCACCGGCGCAAGCACCGCGACCAGGATTATTGCGATTATCACGACGAGAGAGAGCACTGCGCCTTTGTTCTTTTTCAGTTGACGCCAAACATCGGCCAACTGAGATTTTTTTCTGTTCGCGCTTCTTTTTCCCTTGCTCATGCCGCGGCCTCCTTTTGCTCATTGTCAGCTTTTTTTTCGCTGCGCGTTTTTTTGGATCGCTTTCGCGAATACTGAGAACGAATGCGCGGGTCGATCACGGCGTAAATGATATCCACTATCAATATGACCAGACTGAACACCACCGAAAGGAAGAGGACGCTGCCTTGAATTACGGGATAATCGCGGTTTTTGAGAGCTGTGAGCGTATATTGCCCGACACCGGGAATGGAAAAAATGACTTCGGCTATCAATGATCCGCTCAGCGACGAGCCGAACATCGTTCCCGCGATCGTTATTACCGGTATCAGCGCGTTGCGAAGAGCGTGGTGATAAAGGACCTTTTTTTCCGTCTGTCCCTTTGCTCTTGCGGTAACGATAAAATCCTGCCGTATAACTTCGAGCATATCGGAGCGGGTCTGACGCGCTATGGTCGCGGTATACCCGAGGGCAAGCGACACTACCGGCAAGATCCAGCCCTTCCACGTCTCTATGCCGGTTCCGGGCAGAAGCCTCCATTTGACGAAAAACAACTGTACCAAAATCAGCGAGAACCAGAACGACGGCATTGAAACACAGAACAGCGATACGACGATCGCCGCGTTGTCCTTCCAGGAATACTGATGCGTAGCGGCGAAGATGCCGAGCGGGATGCCGACGAGGAGCGACAGGGCCATGCTGACCGCGGCGAGAAACAGAGTATATGGAAATCTTACACGCAGCTCTGACCATACGGTTCTGTGATTGATATACGACGTGCCGAGATCGCCGCGTACCGCGTTATAAAGAAAACGGCCGTAACGAACGATAAAAGGATCGTTCAGACCGTTGATCTCCCTGAATTCATTCAATTGCTCTTCACTGGCAGAAAAACCCATAACCTGTCTTGCGGGATCTCCGGGTGTCAGGTCAATCATAATCAGAATAATAAGCGAAATACCCAAAATAATGGGGATCATCATAAGAAGTCGTTTTCCGATGTATCTTAACACCCGCAAATCCTCCCTGATCAACATATGGAGTTCCGCCTCACGCGGACTTGAAATAAACGTTTTTTATTTCTTCATAAATTTTACTAATGCTCATGTCATTTGTCAAGTTTGTATATTACATCAAGCACATTTTCAGCCTTTTTAACAAATCAGTCATGACTTTTTTGAATATTTCGCGGATGACGATTTATAATACAAGCAAAAAATACTACTCGTGTGGGAAGAATACTTGCACAATCTCAAAACGTATGTTATATTACTCAAAAAAACTTTTATAATGCGGTGATCCAAATGGACATTTTTCATTTTGAATTGTTTGATTCCGTCGCGCAAACGCAAAGTCTCACGAAAACCGCCGAGCTGTTCAACATCACTCAGCCGGCAGTCAGTCATAATCTCAAAAAGCTCGAAGACAGCTACGGCGTGAAGCTTTTCGAGAGAACGAGCCGCGGAATAGTCCTTACGAATGCCGGCCGAGAACTTCTCCCTTTCGTTCGCAGCATTCTTGCGGTCATGTCGGACGCAAATACACGCATGCTAAATATTGCAGCGGGCCGAATAGGCCATATTCGTATTGCTTCTATTCCCGCGCTTTTGAATTACGTTGCGCAATGCGTAAAGATAATGCACGAAAAGATGCCTTCGGTGCAAATTGACATAGATCTCTATGAGGGTCCGGAAATGGTCGGCTTCATGGCGCTCAACAGCTATGATTTTTTCTTTTCGACCGACGCGCAGCTTGACTCTCTTTCGGAATACGGACACGCGCTTATTGCAAAAGACAGTCTCGATCTCTTTGTGGGCGAAGACAACAAACGCAGCATAGACCCGGACGATCTTACGGCCTCGCTCGAAAAAATCCCCTTTGTTTCCGTACCCATGTCAGATCAGCAGCTTGCCACGCCTATCTTCAATATACTCAATCTCTATCATGTCAAATCCAATTTCATCAATTTTTACAACCGTGTGGAATCTGTCCTGCTCGCCGTAAGCGTCGGCATAGGGATCTCCATTCTTCCTCGGGCGCTCAAGGACAGTTATCAATGCAAGAACATAGTGACGATCCCCATCAGCGGAGGAGAAAATTGTCTTGAATACTATTTTTCCTGGAATTTGAAAAACAACGCCAATCCCGCAAATTCCTTCTTTACCGAGACCGTTCTTGAGCTTTACAAAGCAAAACCGTTCAATATTCAATAAATACTACATAGACAGCGACGGCACAGGCCGAAAGGAATATTCCTTTCGNNTCAAATGTAAAGGAGCAAAAAATGAAAGGAAAAAGATCTTGTTTAATGCGCGTCCGTATCGGCAGCAAGGGCCGTGAGCTCGCGCTTGATCAGGGTTTTTATAAGCTGCACCTTATACGAGTTGAGTTCAAACGCGTCCGCGCCGTCCGCTGCGGCGATACCTGCCCGCTCGGCAAGCTCCGGAGTAATTTCCCTGCCTTTGAGAAGCTCCTCCGCTTTTTCTGCGCGAACGGGGACCGGCGCGACTCCGCCGAGCCATATACGGTAATTGAACTCATTGTCTTCCGTGATCGCAAGGTTTATGATTGGGAAATCAATGCTCTTTCTGATCGCAAAACGTCTATAACGGGAACGGAGACCGGCACGAACGGGAATACGTATCTCCCTGACAATCTCCCCTCTGTGAAGAGCCGTAGTACTGCATACTCCCGTCCCGAAAAATTCTTCCGCAGGCAGCTCACGCTCGTTGGTCACTATCACGGCGTTCAAGGCAAGCAGCGGCGGGGCGAGCTCAGCCTGATTTACCGCATAGCAAGAGCAGTTCAGGCATCTTTTCGCCTCTTCGACCGTCTGTTCAATACTGTAAGACCCTGCGTCCTCATCGGTAAGAGTACGTTCGGCTGCGGCGCGTTCCGGCTGCGGTACCGACAATGTACGCCCGGCCCCTTCCCTGTCGAAATGCGTCAGGCCGGTTTCTTTTTTCATTTCCGTCAAAGGATATCCGAAGTCGGCGGACATGCTTTTTGCCGCGGCGCGGGCGCCGGCTATCGCGCGAATCGCGATATTCGGTCCGCTTGCCGCGTCTCCGGCCGCGTAAACGCCCTTATGCGGCGTTCTGTATGTTTCCTTGTCTATTCCGATCAGCCCGCGTGCAGATCTCAGCTGAGCCAGAAAATCCTCTCCCAGAAAATCGAGATCTACGGACTGCCCCGTTGCGAGAATAATAAAATCGGACTCATAAACGGTTCGGTCATTTTCGTCGTATACCGGGGCAAAGCGTCCGTTTTCATCGCGGACCGAAACGCAGCGCTTGCTGTCAAGCCCCGTTACCTTCCCGCCGTCGGTCATTACGCTTCCGAGTCCCCATCCGTTGTGTATGACTACGCCCTCTTCCTCCGCACGCTTTATCTCTTCGGCTCCCGCGGGCATCTCATCTCTCTGCTCCAGGCAAATTAGAGTCACCTTTTCCGCTCCGAGACGCTTAGCCGTCAGCGCAACGTCCATCGCAACGTTGCCTCCGCCGCATACGAGTACATTGCGTCCGATCGCCTTTTTCAGATAAGTGTTTACTTCCGACAAAAAATCAAGTCCGAATACCGCGAGTTCTTCTCCGCCTATGCCGAGAAGAGGCTGTTTCCAGGCGCCCGTGGCAAGGAAAATACCGTCATATTCTTTTTCAAGCTGCTCCATTGTGATATCTCTGCCTACGGCGGTCCCGCAGCGGAATACAACGCCCATGCCTTCAAGCGCGTCCGTCAGTTTATCTGCAACCGTGCGCGGCAGACGATAGTGCGGTACGCCGTAGCGCATCACTCCGCCCGCCTTCTCGTGCTGATCGTATACCGTTACGCGGTGACCTGCTTTGCGCAGATAGTAAGCCGCAGTGAGCCCGGCGGGTCCGGCTCCGACGATTGCCGCTTTTTTATCCGTTTCTTTTTCCGGAGCGGGATAAAAGCGGCTGATATTTCTCAGAATGTGGTCTGCAACACTGCGCTCAACACAGTGTATGTTTACCGCTTCTCCTCTTTCACCCTGATTGCATCCGTCCTGACAGGGGTGCGGGCAAATACGCGAGGTTATCATCGGAAGCGGATTGACCTGCATGATTATCTCGGCTGCGCGATCCATATCGCCTTCGCGTACGGCCTGCATATAACCCGGAATATCCGTTCCTGCCGGGCAGGACCGGACGCACGGAGTCAGTCCGATACGCGCTCCGCCGAACACCGAATGATAGCGATTGTCTCCGGTCTGCGCGAAGCAGCGGTCTCCCCCTTTGCGGCGGCAGTCAAAGCGGCAATTCAGCTTGCGGTAATACCAGCAGCGCGGCGTCTGACAGATGTTTCCGCCTACCGTGGTCATTTCGCGCAGCGTAGGCGTTGACGCAGCGCCGGCAGCCTCGGCAAGCGCCGGCGCAAATTGCTTTACCTGCGCGTTTTGCTCCACATCGGCAAGCACGGACAGCGCGCCTATGCGCAGCTCACCGTCATGATACTCTATCTTATCGAGGCCGGGTATCGTTTTAAGATTTATTACCGTTTCCGGATAGCTGCTGTAAATATCGTCCTTCAGAGCTCCCATAACGTCTCCGCCGCCGGCCATTGCCACGGCGCCGGCTTTTTTCAGTTCGGCGGACGCTTCCTCAATGCTTTTCGCGTTGATATGATTGAATGCTCTCATATTTCAACCCCTCTCTTCCTTCAGCACTTGCCGAGCGCCTTCAATACCCGGTCGGGAGTGGCAGGCGGATCTACCCAAACGCCCGTTGCGTTGTAGACAGCATTGATGATCATATGTGAATTGGCAAGATTATGGCTTATGCCTGAGCCGCCGTAAGCGCCGTTCCCGGTGCGGTTTTCAAGGATCTCCTTTTCGACGACCGGCACGTCCAGCGTAGTGGGAACGCGGTAATCAATAAAGTTGCCGTTGAGTTTTACGCCCGATTCCGGATCGAGTATATGCTCCTCCAGCAGCTGTGCGCCCTGGGTAAAGTA
>DBWE01000161.1:8283-9134 GCA_002308315.1 Clostridiales bacterium UBA1246
GCCGAGTCCGGAGAAAAGCCGTAGTTTTCAGCCGTAAGATTTTCATTTGTAGCCTGACTGAGCGGCACGTACTTCGAAGGATCCGCCTTGACGACGACTTTTGAATCCACGATATCCAATTCGTTGGCCGTATAGCCCTTGATAGGGCTCCTGCCCCTGTCTCTCGCGAACGGACCGTACTTTACTACGCCGTCGTTCGCGGCATATTTCACGGCTTCCTCAAGTATCATCCTCTTCAGCTTGTTGGCGCATTCCTTGACTATCCAACCCTGGCCCGTCACGCCGTCGGAGCCGTAAGACATATCCGAATGCTTCTCCCGGTAATCGAAATCAACGTGTACGTCGTCGTAGCTCACGCCGAGTTCCTCAGCGATTATCATGGTATAGCACTCGGTACCGTAAAATCCCTGGATCGGCCCCTGAGTCGGAAAATGAATTTCGCCGTCGCGATAGTGCAGCTTGCAGGTATAATCGAGGAAAGCATGACGCGGGCACATACCGTAGCGGAAGCTCGCACCGTGCAGGCGTCCGTCGGGAAGACGTTTGGTCCCCGCCTTATGCCACTGCCAGTTCATAAGCTCAAGCCCTCTCCTGACACAGGCCTCGAAGCTCGGAACCGGATCGGTGTCGTCCTGAGAGGTCGGACCGTGCAGATTGAGGCGCGCTATCTCAACGGGATCCTTGTCAAGCTTTTCGGCAATAAGGTGCAGACCTATTGTCAGCGCATCCCAGTTGAATGGGAAAAACTGACTGGAGCAGTGCATAAACCCGCGGTTTGAGTCCACGCAGGTGAACAGCTGTCCGATATTCTTGCATTTGAGGGTATAGTACGGGCCCCAATCACGGTCTCC
>DBWE01000059.1:0-2244 GCA_002308315.1 Clostridiales bacterium UBA1246
TCGCCGGTGCGGATGCACTTCTGGCAGGTGCACACCCGCCGCCGGGGGGGTTCCTCCTCGCCCTTGAACCAGGGCTTCATGGGGGCCATGCCGGCGTTTATGATCAGAAGGCTGTTGTCTCCCTGCGGAATGAGCGGAAAACTCGGCAGTCTCAGATGACCCTTGCTCTCGAAAAATTTCAGGTATTCCTCGCGTATGGTGTTCAAACCAAGCTTTTTCATGTGTGCGTCAGCCTCCGAATTCAGAACTGTTTATAAACTCGCTAAATTGACTGTAAGTGCTGAAAAATTCATGCGTCCCGTTTTTGCCGAGAGCGTAGAAATAATAGCCTGTTTCCTCCGGCGAGAGGGCCGCTCTTATGGACGCGAGACCCGGGTTCGCGATGGCTCCGGGCGGCAGGCCCTCGTGATTGTACGTGTTGTACGGGCTGTCGACGTTCAGATCCTCATAGGTGATATCCGTTTTGCTTTCGCCTATCGCGTACAGCACCGTCGCGTCTATCTCGAGATAAGGATAGTAATTGCTGTTAAGGCGGTTATAGATGACCGAGGCTACGGTCGCCCTCTCCGAGTCGGCTCCGGCCTCCTTTTCTATGAGCGAGGCAACGGTGACTATTTCGTGCATCGAATAGCCCAGGCGCTCCGCCTGCTGATACATTTCTTCGGTCACACGGCTGTCGAAGTCGTCCAGCATCTTGGCTATGACCGTTTCGGGCGCCGAGTCCAGATAAAAGTCATAGGTATCCGGGAAAAGATAACCTTCGAGGCGTTTTTCATCTCCCAGGGTATCCGCGCTGAGGAAGCGATATTCGAAATCGTGATCCTTCGCGCATTCTGCCAGCAGCTCGGCCGAGCAGACGCCCGCTTCCTCAAGTATCTCAAAGGTCTGCTCCATCGTCCTGCCCTCCGGGATAAGGACTCTCGCAGTCTCTTTTTCAAGGCTCGCCCAATCTATGCCCTGCTGCATGCCCGTGATTATCGCGCGGTAGTCGAGGCTGCTGCTGAGGGTGTAGGTGCCGGGGTCGATCTTGTTTTCCTCTTCGACCCTGGATATCTTCGCGAACAGCCTGAACAGCCCTTTGTATTTGATTATGCCGGCCTGCGCCAGGTCTTCCGCTATCTCGCCGATGCTCTCCCCGTCCCTGACGGTGATCTCGGCCGACAGCTCCGGCTTGTTGAGCGACAGCACGTCGTTTGCCGCAAGCCAGCCCACCGACGCGAGCAGCGCGCTGACGCAGAGGACGAATGCGAAGTAAAGGAGCGCGCCCATGCAGCCCGTTCTGTATCTCCGGCGGCGCAGGGAACCGGCCGTCTCCGTCTGCGCTTCCGCTCTGCGCGGCTCATGCGCTGCGCTTACCCTGCCGGCCTCGCGCAGCTGGTCGGGCGTGGATATGACCGCCGTGTTTCCGCCGTCGTCCTCCTCCGTTTCGACCTCGCCGGCCTTTTCGGGCTGCGGCGTATCCTCGCCGGAGTATACCTTGGTGCCGTCCTCCTCGAACTCCTTCAGTTCCTCCTCGGAAAAGATCTCATTGAGGACGTCCTCGCTTATTCCGCCGAATATCTCGCGTATATCCTCATGCTTTTCCCGGCGGACGTGAACGGGCTTCGGTTCTTCCTTCTGCGCCTGCCATCCGTAGCGCAGCAGCACGGCCTTAAGCTCCTCCGGAGACATTTTCTCCGCAGCCTTCGGCTCCTCCCGGACCTCCTCCGGCGTCGGCTCCTCAGGCGCGGCGCTGCCGGGCTCGGAGGGCAAAGGGGCGTCTCCCCCGCCGGGATCGGTCTCCGGCGGGGTCGTCTGCTCCGTTTCCTCTTCTTTCCCGATCATCTTCAGGAAATCCGAAAGTTTTATAAACTTTTCAGTCATCACACTTTACCCGTATCTAACATAGTATGTGCCGTAAGGATGAGCCGAAGGCCCTATCCCGAAATCGGCTGCCGATATTCGTTCCGCGCCTGCGGCAGTCGTTCTCAACGGCGCGGAGAAAGGAATTTGATAATGTTTTGTTCTAACGGCGGAAACTGCTGGATCTGGATCATCCTCGTGATCCTCATAATCCTCTTCTGCGGCAACGGCTGCGGAAACAACTGCTGCGGCGGAAACGGCTGCGGCGGCAACTGCGGCTGCTGAGGACGGTACGGGAACGGGAGATTTCTTCGGAGGTCTCCCGCCGCTCTCCGTCGAAGCCTCCGGACTTTGCCGGAGCCGGACCGCAAAAGCCGTGACGGGCGGATGACGCTGTATTGA
>DBWE01000059.1:2305-5441 GCA_002308315.1 Clostridiales bacterium UBA1246
TGCGGTAAATACTCTCAAAGCCGTGCGGAGCCGATTTGATCACGTGCAAATGCCGTCCGGTCGTTTTTCCTGCTCCGTCTGTGTTTTCGCGGAGCTGATTTTCTTCAAGACGAGGAAGCCGCCGCAGGCAATACTTTGTGTATTGTCAAGGCGGATGACGCTGTATTGATGGAAATCCGCCCGCGAAAACCGTGTTCAAAGAGGCGAAGCACGGCTAAATATAATACCTTGCCCCGCTCTCGGATACTACGCAGTCCACTTTGCGGTCGTGGGGCATGACAGGCACCTCCGGGCAGACGAGAGCGTCTCTGGCAAGCCCGACGGAAAACACCTTGTGCCGGGCAAGCCAGCGGTCGTAATAGCCTCCGCCCTGACCCATGCGGTAACCCTTTTCGTCGTAGGTCAGAGCAGGGACCACGATCACGGCCGTCTCGTCCGGCTCGGCCTCCTCCGCGTCCTCCGGCGGAACGGGCAGTCCGTACAGACCGTTTCTCATATGTCCGGTGTCGGTCAGTCTGACAAAGCTCATGCTCCCTCCGGGAACGGAGACGGGAAGAAATACCTTCTTTCCTTCCTTCAGCCAGTCTTCTATGAGTCTGTGCGTATCGACCTCTTTTTTTACGCTCCAATACGTAAAGATCTCTTTTGCCTTTCCGATCTCGTCGAGCCCGGACACTGCTTCATATATTTTTGCGTCGCTTTTTTCAAGATAAGCCTCGTCCAGTTCGGCGATGCGCCTGCGCATACCGCGGCGGAATTCCTTTTTTATTTCGTCCATAAAGCACCGTAAGCTCCCGTTCGCCCGGGAAGCCTTCCGTGATCATTTTTTCAGTCTTTCTCCGATCACCGCCAGCAAAAATACCGGCAGCTTGATCATTCTTTTTATTCTTGACGGCTGCTTGAGCAGTCTGTAAAGCCACTCCAGCCCCAAATTGCACCACGCGTCGGGAGCTCGCTTCACGTCCCCGGCAAATACGTCGAGCACGCCGCCCAGGCCCATCATCATGCCCGCTTTTATCCTTTCGCGGCAGCGGTGCATCCATATTTCCTGCTTGGGAAAGCCCAGGCACACCAGCAGCAGATCGGGCCGCTGAGCGTTTATCTTTTCTATAACGGGCCCGTCGTCCTTGAAGTATCCGTCTCCCGTTCCGCATATCACGAGCCCGGGGAAGCGTTTTTTCAGCTCCTCCGCGGCCTTTTCGGCCACTCCCGGCTTTGATCCGAGCAGGTATACCCGTCCCCCGACGGCGCTCATTTCCTCTATCAGCAGCGTGGCCAGCTCTATGCCGGGCACTCTTTCCCTCAGCGGCGTTTTGAGTATCGCTGCGCCGTAGACGACGCCTATCCCGTCCGGTATTACAAGGTCCGCCGAGTCCAGCGCGGCCTTCAGCTCGCTGTTTTTTCTCGCCTCCCAGACTATCTCCGGGTTCGGCGTGACGGTATAGGCCGTCTTTTCTTCCTTCATCAGTCTGAGCGCGGCTTCCTTTGCTTCGGCCATCGAATAATTGTCGAAGCCCACGCCCAAAACGTCTACACGCATTGCCCCATCACCGTTCCTATGCTGTCCGCTATCACGAGATCGGCATAGCTGTCATACGGAGTCTCCGACTTGTTTATCAGGACGAGCCTGTGCCCGCCGTAATAATCTATCAGTCCCGCCGCGGGATAAACGGTAAGCGACGTTCCGCCCACGATGAGCATGTCCGCGCGGCGTATATATCTTATCGCCTTATCTATGTCCGCGTCGTCGAGTCCTTCCTCATACAGCACCACGTCGGGCCTGATCACGCCGCCGCAGGAGCAGCGCGGCACGCCGTCCGAGGCCATGATGTGATCCACGCCGTATTTTTTCCCGCATTTCATGCAGTAATTGCGCAGCGTCGAGCCGTGCAGCTCTATCACGCTGCGGCTTCCGGCCAGCTGATGCAGGCCGTCGATATTCTGCGTGATCACCGCGCTGAGCTTGCCGCGCTTTTCCAGCTCGGCGAGCGCGGTATGACAGCGGTTTGGTCTGGCGTCGCGGTATATCATCTTGTCGCGGTAAAACTTATAGAATTTCTCCGTGTTGTGCAGGAAATAGCTGTGGCTGATTATGGTCTCGGGAGGCTCGTCGTATTTAAGGTTGTACAGGCCGTCCACGCTTCTGAAATCGGGTATGCCCGACTCCGTGCTTACGCCCGCTCCGCCGAAAAAAACGATGTTCGAGCTTTCGTCGATCCATTTTTTCAGAGTATCGACAGCGTTCATGTCCGTCTCCTTATTGCGGATTCATGCTGTAGTTGGGAGCCTCCTTGGTGATGTAGATATCGTGGGGATGGCTCTCCTTGAGTCCCGCTCCGGTGATCTTTATGAATTTGGTCTCGGTGCGCAGCTCTTCTATGTTGTGCGCCCCGCAGTAGCCCATGCCGGAGCGCAGACCGCCCATCATCTGATAAACCGTCTCGGACAGGCTGCCCTTATAAGGCACGCGTCCCTCAACGCCCTCCGGAACGAGCTTTTTGTTATTCTGCTGGAAATATCTGTCCTTGCTGCCCTTTGCCATTGCCGCCAGCGAGCCCATGCCGCGGTAGACCTTGAACTGACGTCCCTGGTATACCTCGCTGTCTCCCGGGCTTTCCTCGCAGCCGGCGAAGAGGGAGCCTATCATGACGCAGTGCGCTCCGGCGGCGATCGCCTTGACGATGTCGCCGGAATATTTGATGCCGCCGTCGGCGATGACGGGGATACCGTGCTTCGCCGCCTCGCCCGCGGCGTCCGCCACGGCGGTTATCTGCGGCACGCCTATGCCGGATACCACGCGGGTAGTGCATATCGAGCCGGGGCCGATGCCCACCTTCACGCAGTCCGCCCCGGAGTCTATAAGGGCCCTGGTGCCTTCGGCGGTGGCCACGTTGCCCGCGATGACCTGAAGAGCGGGAAACTTCGCCTTCACCTTTTCAAGGCATTTAAGTATGTTTCTGGAATGACCGTGGGCCGAATCGAGCGCGACCACGTCGACCCCGGCCTCCACGAGCGCGGCGGTGCGCTCGAGTATATCGTCGGTAACGCCGATGGCGGCGCCGACAAGCAGCCTGCCGCTTTCGTCGCGGGCGGTGTTGGGATACGTGGCGGCCTTTTCGATATCCTTGATGGTGAT
>DBWE01000059.1:5575-5727 GCA_002308315.1 Clostridiales bacterium UBA1246
TTCATGTCCCTGTTGGTTATTATGCCGATAAGCCTGTCGTTATACACTATGGGCACGCCGGATATCTTGTATTTCGACATGAGCGCGTCGGCTTCGCCGAGAGTATTCTCCGGCCCGAGGAAAAACGGATTTGTGATGACGCCGTTTTCCGA
>DBWE01000059.1:5821-13670 GCA_002308315.1 Clostridiales bacterium UBA1246
GTAACGGTATCCATGGCTGCACTGATGAGCGGAATGTTCAGTTTTATTTTCCCGGTGAGTCTGGTGGCGAGGTCCACGTCCGCCGGAAGCACGTCGCTCTCCGCGGGCACGAGCAGAACATCGTCAAAGGTAATGCCCTCGCCGACGAGCCTGCTGTAAAAGTCTCCTTTCCGGTCCATTTCGATCCGCCTCTCTTTCCGATTTTTCCGCGCCGGGCGCGGATTGTATCCTTCTGTATATTAGAAACAAGTTTACCACCGCGGCCGTACGTTGTCAATTATTTCCCCGTCTTCTTCCCGGTCTGTTTTGCCGAGGGCGTCGGCGTTTTTCACAAAGCTTTTTTCAATAAAAATCCGGGGCCGCGTGCGGTACGCAGCCCCGGCAAAAGGGTATGTCCTTCCCGTGCCCGTCATCCCGTCAGGAAGCCGATGTAATGAAGTCGGGGATGATCTTCGCGTTGGTGTATACTATGTACTTTTCGAGCTCCAGCCCGCTCAGCAGCGGAGCGCCGTTTTCGTTGAGGAGATTTACCGTCGCCGTCACGCGGTAGTTGGAGTATTTGCGGCCCGCGGCCTCAAAGGGCGCGCCGGTGATCACGTCGAAGTATATCGGTACCGTGGCGATATTGTATTCATCGGTGAAGCTTCCGTACCCCGCCCCCGCCGGGTCTGCCCTGGGGATACACACGGTTATCGACGTCGCGTCCGTCAGCGTCTCCTCGTGTCCGCCGACGTAAAGGTGAGCGAAATACCCGTTCAGCGGCAAAGCGGTATTGTACTTTATATTGTTGTTGCTGCTCTCCGTGTCGTCCTTGCAGCTCAGCCTCAGCGTCAGCTGCAGGCTCGCATAGCCCNNTCCGCCGCACTGCTCCGCCACGTCGTCGTAATTCAGTACGGCCAGCGTGTGCACGAGCATGTGCTCCAGCTCGCCCGTCTGCAGGCTGTCGCCGCTGTCCCTGGGGTTCACGCCCAGCTCCTTCATATCGCTCAGATCCGTCAGCGAGCCGTACTGATCGAGTATGATCGGGTCGTAGCTGAACTTGGCCTGCTTCGTGGCGATGCTGCCGAAATACAGTCTGGAGTTGCCGTCGTACCCGGTCTTTGAAATGCTGCTGTACGCCGCCTGCGCGGCCGAGGTCGCTATGTTTGACTTGATAAACAGGCTCGTGCCGGAGCCGTCGGCGACCTCCGGTCTCGGCGGGAACTGATCTGATATATCCTGATCGGTGGAGTACGTCAGCTCCGCCCTTGCCCTGATCGTTTTTGCCGCCGAGCTTATCGTCACGCTGTCGGGCAGTCTGAGCTCGATGAAATCGCTGCCGATGCGGATGTTTTCGCTCGCGTATTCCGTGGTCGGCTCGCTGCCGTCCAAAGAATACCAGGCCCTGACGGTCGGATAAGCGGCGATGCCGATATCGCTGCTCAGATCGCTCTTTGTCTGCCTGAGGTAGATAAGGAAGCTTTGATACATCTCCTGCGTGCGCTCCGCGGCGGCCGCGTTGTCCAGCCTGATCACGGAAGAGAAATCGGCGGCAACGGTGTTTCTGCTCAGCGTTACTATCTTGCGCGGTTCGTTGCTCAGATCGCCGTTCAGGTCGGTTTCAAGCTCCGCGGTAAGGTTGTATATGTTGCCGATGTAAAGCTCCGAATAGCTGCGCTCCAAGCTGTTCGGCGAGAACACTGCCGGTATGCCGTCGTTCGTTCCTCTCATGCTCTTCTCGCAGTCGACCGTATATTTGCTTATCCAGTTCAGGTCCGCGTCGGCGGAGGGCTTCTCGGCGAACACGGACAGGTAATATACCTCCGTCAGCGGGCCGGCCGGCTGCGCGTCGTACAGCTCGCCCAGGGTCCGGCATTCAAACGGGTCTCCCGCCGTGTCGGCGAAGTTGGCAAAGGCGACGGCTCCGGAAGCGTCCAGCGCGTCGGAAAGCGACGCGTAATACGCCCTGTTCGTCTGCTTATCCACGAGCACCAGCTTTGTCTCGTCGCCGTCGAAGGATCGGGCAAGGTCGCTGCGGAAAACGAGCCGTTTTTCGTAGCTGCCTATATCCCCTCCGGTCCCCGCCGCCAGCGCCTTGGCCCATTCCTCCGCGGTACGGTTGTAAGTATAGGTCAGGCACAGCGTCACCGGCGTTCCGAGGTTTTCCGCGCATTCGATCGCGTTGGAGAGATAGTCGCCCGCGCGGTAATCGGTACCGGACAGCACTCTTGCCGTAAAGCCGAAGTTCAGCACCTTCCTCACGTAGACGGGGACATAAAGGTGATAGGCAGTTTTAGAGGTATCGGCCGGGTCGCGGAAGGCCACGTCGATGAGCGTGAAGCTGTCCTTGCCCGTATCGAAATACTCGGTAAGGGCAAATTTGCTGTTTTCGCGCTTCAGGCACTGCTGAGTCTCGTCTTTCCGGAATACGCCGCCCGCGTCCTTCGTCATGCGCCATATGCTGACCGCGTAGACGCCCGAGGTATCCGCGCCGTAGTTGTACTGCGTATTGGTAAGATAATCCAGGTAGGAATTAAGCGTCATGTGTATATCGTCATTGTCGTTCGACGTGTCGAAAACGAGTATGGCAAAGTCGTCTCCGCTGCCTCCGTCTTCCGTATGATAGGTGGAGAACAGCCCGCCGTTGAACTCGGTCGCTATCCCGCTCGCCGCGGCGGCATAGCTGTACGGGAACCTGCCCTGCGTGTCCGCGCCGGGCGCAAGATCGCCGAGTATGCTGTCTATGACCAAAGCGCCCGATCCCGCCGACATGCCGTCGCCGGTCAGTATCTGCCCGCTGCCGTCAATGGCAACGGCGGGGTTGACGGTGACGTAAGGCGCCGCTTCGCCGTCGCGGTCGGAGCCGGAGGCATACAGGCAGGAATTATCCGTGTTCATCACGCTGCCCGTCGTTGCGCCCCTGTAGTCGGCAAAGACAACATAGCCGTTCGGCCCGTAGAACTCCGCGGTCACGGCCGTATTCTTCTCTTTTCCTATTGCCCTGGTCTCCGCCGAAGGCTCGGCGCTTCCCTTTTTGAGCGTGACGGAATGCACCGAAACGCCCACCAGCTTTATATCGCGCTCATCCTGGTTTGACCCTATCAGCGCGCCGTTTCCGTATGCATTCGACGCGCTCTGCGTCATCGTGATTTCATTTACGAGTATATTATGTCCCGTAAGACCTACGGCGTCAAAGGAACCGCTTGAGCTTGTATCCCCGAGCACGCCGATCAGCCCTCCGATACCGTTCTGATTTTTGCCGGATTCGGATGCGAACAGCGTGGCGATATCGCAGTCTTCAACGGTGACATTCGCCAGATCTATCTTGGTTTTTACCGAGGTGTTGCTGTCGTTCCTGTAATACTCTCCGATGACGCCTCCGGCCGCTCTGTCATTGCCGCTGCTCGTCACATCGGATCTTATCGCGTATCCGCTTACGACGGCGTCCGAGACCTTAAGTGTGTTGGTTTTGCCGTCCTGGCTCACGCTGCCGACAAGTCCGCCGACGCACATTCCGCCTATCGTCGGTTTCGGGTCGTCTCCGGTCACCGTCACTCCGTCCAGCGTGAGAACTCCGTTGGCCTTCATGGTATTTATCCAGCCTATTGCTCCGCCGGAATTTTTAGCCTTGAGCTCTTTCACGCCGCTCATGCCGCAGTCCTGCAGGGTGATGTTTCCGAATATCCTCACAACTCCGATCAGTCCGCCGACGGCGGCTGTATCGGTGTTGGTCAGGCCGGTCACCTTTATCGCGCTGCCTTCATTGCCTTCCACCGACATATCCTTGACGGTAAGAATGTTGGTGTTGTTCTTGCCGAGACAGTAACCGACCAGACCTCCGGCAGAAACAAGATGTTCCCCGCTCGGCACGGTTCTGATACGGGATGTAATGCTGTTTATCCTTACGGTGCTTCCGCCGCTTTCTCCGCTGATAGTAAGGCTCTTCGGGTCTTTGATATGTCCTATCATGCCGCCGGCCGTAAACATGGAGCTTACGCTTACTCCGCCGTCGTCTGTCGAACCGCAGCCGGCAAAGGTATGCTCGGTATTGCTGGTACTGCACTGCCCAACCAGGCCGCCGGCATGCTTGAAGCCCTCTATCTCAAGATCGCCCATCAGCACGTCGGTCATGGTAAGCACGCCTCTCTGCTGGCCGATCACGCCGCCCACGTTCAGATTGCTCGCGTTGTCGACATTGATACCGGTCGGGCTCAGATACTCCGTCTTGTCATCCTGATATACCTTATAGCTTACGGAGCCTTCTACGGTGAAGCCCTGAATGGTAAAGCTCTCGTTTGTCTCGCTTACATAGTTGATGAGCCCGAGGCCGGCGATGGACCATCCGTCATTGGATTTCCATTTGGCAGCGCGGTAATTGTCGCTGAAGTACTCCCGGTACTTGATGTCGAGTCCTACGGTGGGAGCGCCGCTCCCGCTTACCGTGACTGCGCCGCTGCTGCCCTTGAGGTGAAGTCCGTCGTCAACGGTAAAGAAGCTGCCTATCCCTCTGAAGCCGACCGGTATCTCGCAGTCTCCGGTGATGGTAACCGTCTTTTTTCTGCCCGCGGCGCGGCAGTCGGCGCCCGAGGCGTAGGCGTCAATGATATACGGAGTTTTTGTCGCTCCGCTGTAAACGCTGTTCGTGTACGCGTCGGACTCTCCGCGCGCTGCGCAGTAATTGCGGAATGCGTAGTATGCCTTTCCGCCGGTATATGCCGCGGTCCCGGAGGAGGCGCTCGCGGCGCCGCTGTTGACCGTGGCTCCCAGCACCCACATTGCCGTGCCGTTCGGAACGGTGATCCCGGAGGAATTGACCTTCAGCTTATCGTCGTCGCTGTCGGGCACGGTCAGCTCGGGTATCTCATAGTTTTTGCTGCCGTTGTCTACCTCGCAGCCCTCGGAGAAGGCATACCCGAGCACCACTCTGCCTATTATCGGATTTACGTAGAGATTCTGCGCGGGGTTGTCTCCCTCGGTATTCACCGCGACCTTGCCGCAGACGTCCGCAGTGAGCCCGTCGGTATCCGTATTGCGGAACACCACGCAGCCGTTGAGAAGCACCCCGACAAAACCGCCCACCGGTATGAGCCGCTCATAACTGCCGCTGAGCGTGACTTCAACGCCGTCGGCAAAGCTCACGTCCACATTGTCGATGAACGTGTCTCCGCCCATGACCTTGCCTATGACGGCGCCGTAGCTCTTGCAGCCGCCGAAATATTGGAAATCGTCGTTAGTCGTCTGCTGCAGTGTTATGCTGCCCGCCGCCGGAGCGGCCTCCACGGTCAGATCCTTTACGACGCAGCCGTTGGAGTTGACTATCAGCGGATTTTGCGATTGGTTGCTTATCCTCTTTACGGCGTTTTCGTCGCCGAAGATCACGCCGCGGAAAGCGTAGGGGCACTCAAAGTTCGTATACGCCGTGTCTGCCGCGCCGAGACCGGTAAAACCGCTTTCAAGCGCAATGTTGGTGGTTATTTCATAGTAAGCGCCGGCAAGATAGGTCCTGACGTCGGCAAGGGAGCGCACGTCGCCGTCGTCCTCCTTGTTGACGAATGCGGATTTGTCGGAGCGTATGTGGTATTCCCTGTCGTTGGATTTATCCGCGCCGGTATGGGCTGAGTTGGGCGTCAGCGACGCGGGCAGCACCAGCAGCTGCGTGGGGCTCACGCTGCCCCAGTTTCCGGCAATGATGTCCGCAACGAAGCTGAGCTGTCCGCCGGAGGATATCTGATACGGGTCGTTGACCTTGCCGCATCCGCCGTTGTTGGTGATGTTGAGGTCCGTATTCAGAATATTCACGCGCAGCTCATGACAGTTAGTACTGCTCGAATCGGCGACGTAAGGCAGCCATGCGCCCGTGTTGAAATCGGCATAGGGTTCGGAAGCGTTCCCGTTTGTCGGGTGGGTATAATAACCGTCCGCCTCGACCTTGTCGAAGTATTTGTTTTCCTTGCCGGGATACTCCGCGGAGCCGGTTATTTCCCTGCCGTAGGTCACGAAGTGCAGGGGTTCTCCCCAGTCCTCCGAGTAGTTGTAGTTATACTGGCCGTTGCTGCTGTCGGAATAATTGAATTTGTTCAGCAGTGTCGCCTTTGAAAAGACGCTCCGCGTCGTGCCGTATGCCGCGTCGAGATCGGTCATTCCGTTCGCGGCCGTCCTCGCGTCGAGCCGTATCCGGGAGAAACTGAGCACCATGCTCTGCCCGCTCACGTTGCCTATGAGCGAGGTAGCCGCGTATTCGCCGTCCGCAAGCGCATAGCCGCCCGTCGTCGTCACCGTGCTCACGGCAAGATCGGTCAGCTTCGTGTTGTCGCCCACCTTGTTTATAAGCAGCGGAGCATAACCCTCAGACGAGCTTATCGCGCTGTCCGCGCTTCCCGTGCCGGTGCGTACTGCGGCGCCGTCGAGCGTAACGTCGGTAATATTCGAGGGCTTGGTCACGTTGTTTAAGTCCATATAGTCGTGCAGCGTGCCGCGAACGAGGAAGCCGGAGCCGTCGGACTTGCGCCCCACGCTGCCCTGCAGCGTAAGGCCGTTCACCGTCAGGTTCTGCGCGTTGAAGAGTATGCCGGAGTGCATAAGATCATGCTGAGTCGCCTCGCGGGTGGAGCGCACGTTCGAGTCGCTGTCGCCCGTTCCCGCCTCTCCGGTCTCGATCTCCGAGTTGTAAAACTTTACGGTCGCCCCGCTTATCGAGACGCCGGACGCGGTCACGGGGTAATACGACAGGCCCTTCATATCGCATATCCCGCTTATCGCTCCGCCGGTAAAATCGTTTTTTATCGTGGAATGCGCGTACTGATACAGGCTCCACAGCAGGAGCTTGCCCGGAGCGCCGCTGCGGTCAAAGGTATCGAGATTGTAATAATACCGGGTGTTCGGGTTGACCTTGACCGTGCTCGTTCCGTAGGAGGTCCGGTTCTGATATGTATTGCAGTCCGTCCCTTCCATGCGGAGCGTATCGCTGCCCTGGTACGAGGCGCGCACGGATACTATCGCCTGGCCGTTGTCCGTTATCCCGGATTTGTTGAATGCGCTGTAAGCGACGATCTCGTCGAATACCGTAAAGGATACGCCGGAAAAGTCGGTCCCGGCGATGTCGTACCCGTCGGTGCTGTTTTCAAGGATCAGGTACAGGGCGGAACCGTCCTGTATCGTTCCGCTCGTGCCTTCATTGACCAGCATGCCGAAGCTACCGCCGCTTACGCTGCTTGAAAAGGCCGCGTCTTTGACTTCCAGCCCGCCGACGGTCCATTTTCCGGTCGCCCTGTATACCAGGCCGCCCATATTGGAGCATCTGCCTCCCGTCACGGCGAATACCGGGCCGACAGTGCCCGCCGGAGAGCCCGTTTCAAGCCCTATGACAAGCTCGCCTTCGTCTATATCCACGTCGGTGTTCAGCCAGGAATATCCCAGCAGGCCGCCTACGCCGTGACCGCGATTGTTTGCGTTGTCCTCCGTGTTTTTGATCCGGACGTCCAGGCCGGCCACGGTCACGTCCCGAATGCCGACCGTGCGTTTTGCGCCGGAGTCGGCGCTTATATTGCATATCAGCCCGCCGTAGCGCGGGGCGTAACAGGTGGCGGGATCCGCTCCGTCCGCCGATCCGACGCGTACGGCGTCAAAGTTTATCACGGTGCCCGCCGAGGTCACGTTTCCTATCACTCCGCCCGTGAAAGCGCTCTGGTTATTAACGGAGGCGTCGGTATACTCCGTTTCGAAAACGCTGTTTTCCACGGTCACCGTCTTACCGCCGGCCGATACGCTGCCTATCGCTCCGCCGAGATATACCGTCGTTTTCGACCCGAATTCGTGGACCGCCTGAGCCGTACGTACGTGATCCAGCGTAACGGCTCCCGTGACCTGAGCC
>DBWE01000081.1 GCA_002308315.1 Clostridiales bacterium UBA1246
CTCTGTTCGCTCCTCATTCCATATCAACAAGGATTTGAATAATCTCACTGTCTTTTATTTCTACAGACTCTCTTGACATGCTATCTTTCAAAAGGATCCTCCGTTATACTTCTTTTGAACTCTTGCCAGAATAATTAAAGAAACGATGAGTCCTGCAATCAAAACGGTCAAACTCGCCGCTATAATTGCATTTTCTTCGCCAAATAACGCAACAATTCCACTGATGATAAGTGTTGCGCATATTGCAAACATTCCCTTTGAAAAAGCTCGGCCATATTCTTGCCGCTCGGATTCCTTAATGTGTGTTTGGTGATAATCATGTATCAGCTTTGTATTTCCCTTATATATGGCAATGCCAAAGACAAGAAACAATACTGCTATTGCAAACATCAAAATTGAATAAGCAATCATCTTTTCACCTCCATAAATCCCGATTTTCGCACCAATTATACTGTCGCTTCACGGCACAGTCAATCTGTAACCAACCACGGCGCTTTGGCTTGCGTCAAAGCTTCCGCGGTGGGTCGCCGTTCGTCCCGTGAGGACCTCCTTGCGCTGTATCTCCCTTATGCGGTCCGGTCTTTTGCATCCGCCGGACACATTCGAACCGGCAGCCCCCTGACTGCCGAATGATTTCGGCGGGATCGAAACCACCGGCGTTTTTTTGTGCCCGTCCACCCGCGGAAAGTATCTTCACATATACGCAATAATGTGGTATTGTATCGGTGGAATACGGCCATGCCGTTTTTCCGCTCATTCCTGAATGAAAACGATACTTTACTGTTCAGGGATCGCAGGGGTGAAAACATGAGGAAGAAACACACGTCAAGCAAAAACCCGGCGTGTCCGGCCGGCTTCGCACGCCGTCTGCTCCGCGCCCTGCCGGCGCTGCTGCTCGCCGTGCAGGCGACGGTCTGCTTCGCCTTCGCCGACGGCGGCGTAAAGAACGCCTCCGGCGTTGAGAACAGGCCCGTCTCCGTCGACCCCACCGGCCGCAGCGAGGGCTTTTCCGCTGTACTGTACAACAACACCAACGGTCTTCCCACGTCGGAGGCCAACGCCATAGCCGAGACGAGCGAGGGCTTTATCTGGATCGGCAGCTACGGCGGCCTTATCCGTTACGACGGCAATACCTTCACGCGCATGGACTCCACCACGGGTCTGAGCAGCATAAAATGCCTGTTCACGGACAGCCGCGACCGCCTGTGGATCGGAACGAACGACAACGGCATCGCCGTGATGGAACGCGGCGAGCTGCGGAAGTGGGGCAAGCTGGACGGTATGAGATCCGCGCACACCCGCGCCATCACGGAGGGCCCGGACGGAACGATCTACGTCGCTACGACCTGCGGCGTCGCGGTGATCGACACGGAAGGAAACCTCAGCATGATGGAGGATGAAGCCATTGCCGAGGCAAACATGCGCGATCTGCGCATGGGCAGCGACGGCATCATTTACGGTCTCACCAATTTCGGCGACCTCCTGCGGATCCGGGACGGCAGGCTTATAAGCTTTCTCGGTTTCGAAGAGACCGGCGTCAAGGGCGTCGGCTCCATCCTCCCCGATCCGGAGGAGCCGGGCAAGATCTATTTTGAGGGCGCCGATTTCGGATTTTATCACGCTTCTCTCGGAGATACGCTCACGGACATGGAGCTCATCGACATTCAGCCTCTCAGTTACGTCCAGCAGATGGAATACATTGACGGGAAGATCTGGATCTGCTCTTCCTACGGCGTCGGCGTGCTGGATGACGGCGATTTCCGGGTGCTGGACAACCTGCCCATGAGCAATTCCATCGGTCACGTTATGACGGACTATCTGGGCAATCTCTGGTTCACTTCCACGCGGCAGGGCGTGATGAAGGTGGTACCGAACCAGTTTTCAAGTCTGTTTGAGCGCTACGATCTGCCGGAGCGGGTGGTGAATTCCACCTGTATGCTCGACGGCAGGCTGTTCGTCGCCACGGATTCGGGTCTGATCGTGCTCGACGAAAACGGGCCGGTAGAAAGCCTCCCGCTGACGAAGGCCGAGACCGTCTCCGGCACGGATATGGAAGCGGACGATCTTATCTCTCTGCTCGACGGCTGCCGCATCCGCTCCATTATCCGGGACAGCAAGGATCGGCTATGGATCTCCACCTGGCGCAAGTACGGTCTGCTGCGCTATGACCGGGGCGAGCTCACCGCTTTTTCTCAGGGCGACGGCCCGCTGTCCAACAGCATCCGCGCCGTCTGCGAACGAAAGGACGGCACCATTCTCGTTGCGCTGACCGGCGGCGTGAACGTGATCGACGGCGACGAGATCGTCGCGGCCTACGGCGAAAAGGACGGCATTACCGATACGGAAAGCCTTTGCGTCGAGGAGGGGACGGACGGCGATATCGTCCTCGGCAGCAACGGAGGCGGCCTTTACATCATTTCCGCCGAAGGCAAGGTGCGGACCGTCAACGTGGAGGACGGACTGCCCTCGGACATCGTCATGCGCCTCAAGCGCGACCCCGGGCGCGACGTCATCTGGATCGTTACCAGCAACGCCATAGCCTACATGACGCCCGACTATAAAGTTACGACTGTGCAGAAATTCCCCTATACGAACAACTTCGACCTGTTCGAGAACAGCAAGGGNNATGTGGGTGCTCAGCAGCAACGGCATCTACGTCGCGCCGTCGGAGGAGCTGCTCGCCAACGGTGAGATCAACACGGTCTATTACAGCATCGCCAACGGTATCCCCTGCATCGCCACCGCCAATTCCTACAGCGATCTGACGCCCGAGGGCGACCTGTACATCGCCGGCAGCACCGGCGTATGCAAGGTCAATATCGAAAAGCCCTTTGAGGACGTGAACGATCTGAAGGTCTCCGTCCCCTTCATCGACACGGACGGCACTCGGGTATATCCCGACAGCGACGGTACGTTCACCGTTCCCCATGACGTGCAGAAGCTGACCGTTTACAGCTACGTATACACCTATTCCCTCAGCAACCCGCAGGTAAGCTACCAGTTGAGGGGCTTTGAGCAGAAAAGCACCACCGTCAGCCGCAGCGAGCTGATGCCCGTTGACTACACGAACCTGCGCGGCGGCGTCTACGACTTTGTTATACAGCTGCGCGACTCCATGGGGCGCGGCAGCAAGGAGGTCTCCGTACGCATCGTAAAGGAAAAGGCGTTTTATGAACAGATTTGGTTCTACGCCGTCTCCGCGCTTGCCGTGCTGCTGATCGCGGTAATGCTCATCCGGATTTATATACGCAAACGCATGCAGAAGCTGGAAAAGAAAAACCGGGAGACCATGACCTTCGTACGCGAGATCACCGAATCCTTCGCGAAGGTCATAGATATGAAGGACGCCTATACGAACGGCCACTCCAGCCGCGTCGCGCAGTACACCACCATGCTGGCAAAGGAGCTCGGTTATGACGACGAGACGGTGGAGAAATACTACCGCATCGCCCTGCTGCACGACATCGGCAAGATCGGCGTCCCGCCGGACGTGCTGAACAAGCCCGGCAAGCTGACGGACGAGGAATTCTCCGTAATACAGAGCCATACCTCTCAGGGCTACGGCGCGCTCAAGAACATCAGTATCATGCCGGAGCTCGCCGTAGGCGCTCAGGCCCATCACGAGCGCCCGGACGGCAGAGGCTACCCGAACCATCTCAAGGGCGACGAGATCCCGCGCGTGGCGCAGATCATCGCCGTAGCGGACTGCTTTGACGCGATGTATTCCAACCGTCCGTACCGCAGCCGCATGAACTTCGACAAAGTGGTATCCATAATCAGGGAGGTTTCGGGCACGCAGCTCGCCCCCGACGTGGTGGACGCCTTTATGAGACTGGTGGAAAAGGGCGAATTCCGCGATCCGGACGACCTGGGCGGCGGAAGCACCGAAAACATCGAGAACATCCGCAGCGCTCCGAAAGAAAGCCCCGTTTGAAGACCTCCGGTATTCCATCGCCCGCGTCGGCGCCGCCCTTCTCCCCTTCCCTCCCCGCTCCGCCGGCGCGCTCCGAAGACAGTCACGGGGACTCTCCCCGAAAACAAAACAAAACGACAGCCGACTCCCCGAAAAGAGTCGGCTGTCGGCTCAGCGGCGGCATAAGGCTCAA
>DBWE01000032.1:0-5462 GCA_002308315.1 Clostridiales bacterium UBA1246
CTTCCTTTACCTGCGGCAGTCTCAGGCCCGTCGCCGCCGGGAACATACCCGCCTCCATACTGCCCATGATAGCCGGCGTCTCGGCCAACCAGGAGCTCACCGTCGAGGCCGCTCTGCGGCGGGACAGGGAGCTTGCCTTCTGCGCCTTCGTATCCGACCAGCTCATGACCGCGAGCCTCGACGACGCGAAGCGCATGTTCTCGGAGATGTTCGACAACACCTCCGCGTATCTGAAGGATTACAAATAAGAATTAAAATATCAGAAAAGGAGAAGGCGACATATGGAAGCTTATAAGGACAGCTCCCTCCCCTTCAAGCTCAGAGCGGTCGATCTCGTCTCGCGCATGACCCGAGAGGAAAAGATACTGCAGCTGGGCAGCTCCGCGCCGGAGATACCGCGCCTCGGTGTAAGGGCCTGGAACTATTGGAACGAGGCCTCCCACGGAGTCATAGCGGTTTTCCAGAAGTTCAACGAGGCCACTTCCTTCCCCGTATGCCTTGCCCTGAGCAACAGCTGGGACCCCGAGCTCGTGCGCCGCACTGCCTCGGCCATTTCCGACGAGATGCGCGTGCTGTACAACGCCACGGGCAAGGAGCTGGACTATTGGTGCCCCACCGTCAACATGGGCCGCGACCCCCGCTGGGGCCGCAATGACGAGGCCTTCGGAGAGGATCCCCTGCTCGCCGGCAAGCTCGCCGCCGCTTACGTCCGCGGCATACAGGGCGACGATGAAAAGTATCTCAAGGCCGTATCCACGCCCAAGCATTTCGCCGTAAACAACTCCGAATACAACCGCAACACCGGCTCCTCCAACGTGGACGAGGCCACGCTGAGAGAATACTACCTGCGCGTTTTCGAAAGCTGCTTCCGCGAGGGCGGCGCGATGTCGGTAATGACCTCATATAACCGCGTAAACGGCGTTCCCGCCTCGGCGAACAAACAGCTGCTCCAGCACATTCTTTACGACGAGTGGGGCTTCGACGGCTATATCGTGTCCGACGCCGGAGCCGTCGGCGACGTGGGCCCCAACAAAAATCTCATGTGGGACCAGGTGCGGGGCCACTTCTACGGCAAAAGCATGGAGGAGGCCTGCGCGCTCTCGCTCAACGCGGGCACCGATATCTGCACGGGCACCGAGTACAGGACCTATCTCGCCAGGGCCCTCGACAGTGGCATGACCGATGAGGACGCCATGGACAGGGCGCTCGTGCGCTGCTTCACGGCGCGCTTCATGCTGGGCGAATTCGATCCCCCGGAGGCGCAGCCCTACTATTCTCTCGGCGCAGAGTCCCTCTGCAGCGCGGAGCACGCCCGCATAGCCGAGCAGGGCGCGGAGGAGTCGATAGTCCTGCTCAAAAACGAAAACATACTCCCTCTTACTCCCGCGAAGGCGAAGAAAATACTCGTCATAGGCCCCAACGCCATCTACCGCCAGCTCGGCAGCTATTCCATAGGCGGCTTTGCCGACACCCGCGTGAGCGTGCCGCCGCTGAGCGGCATAAAGGCCCTCGGCGCCGAGCTCGGCTTCGAGATAAGCTACGCCAAGGGCTGGCATATAACCGACAGGCCCATGGGCGCTCTGCCCGGCAGCGAGGTGCTGCTCAGAGAGGCCCGGGAGGCCGGCAAGGAGCTGTCCGAGTACCTTGACGACCGTCTGCCCGAGGAGATCAAGGAAGAGCACCGTCAGCAGGCCGAGATGCAGGCGCGCTTTGCGGAAATGGATTTTGCTCCGCCGAAAGCAAGGCATCCCGTCGACGATCCCGACCTCGGCCGGGACGAAGAAGAACTGTTCGGGGAGGCCTGCCGCCTCGCCGCGGAGGCCGACGCCGTCGTGGTCATCGCGGGCACCGATCCCAGCGTGACCAGCGAGGGCCGCGACCGCGCCACTCTCGCCCTGCCCTACGATCAGGACGAAAAGCTCTGCCGCCTCGCGGATATCAATCCCAACATCACCGCGGTGCTGGTAAGCGTAGGCCCCGTGACGGGCCGCTTTATAAGCAGGCTGCCCGCCATAGTTTACGCGGCGTACGCCGGCGAGAGCCAGGGCAGCGCCATAGCCTCGGTGCTCTTCGGCAGGGTAAATCCCGGCGGGAGAACGAGCGAGACCTGGTATAACGACGACGGCGAGCTGCCGCATATCAGCGAATACGGCCTGAGAGTGCACGATACCGCCACTCAGATGGGCCGCACCTACCTTTACTGGCTCGGCAAGCCCGCCTTCCCCTTCGGCCGCGGTCTTTCCTACACCGAGTTCGAATACTCCGATTTCGCTCTGAGCAGGACCGACTGCGACGCCAACGATACCGTCACGGTATCCGCGACGGTGACGAACACCGGCAAAATGGCGGGCTATGAGGTAGTGCAGCTGTATTCCCGGAAAATAAACTGCTATGACAACAAGCCCTACAAGCAGCTTTCCGCCTTCAAAAAGATATGGCTGGAGAGCGGCGAAAGCCGCCGCGTCGAGCTCACGCTGCCGCTGAGCGAGCTCCGGTTCTGGAATTATCCCCGGGACCGCTACGTCGTGGAAGAGGGCGACTGGAGGCTGTGGCTGGGCCGCAGCAGCGACGAGGACGATATGATCGTCTCCGGCGAGATACACGTTTCCGGCGACTGGAACGCTCCTCTCTCGGCGGTCGTCCTGCGCTGTGACAAGCGCGTCCTCTCCGCGGGCGACAGCGCGCCGCTGAGTCTGAGCGCGACTCTTGAAGACGCGCGGCATCTCGACTGCGCCTGTCTGCCCTTCGAGCTGTCCTCCTCCGACACGAGCGTGGCCGAGATCATCAACGGCGTGGTCAAGGCCAAAGCCCCCGGTCTGAGCCTGATCACCGCTTCCCTCACCCTCGGCGGGATAACGAAAACGTCTCAGCTGCCGATAAAGGTCATTTGAATCAGCTTACCGAATTATAAAAATCCCCCCTTAAGACAAGCTTCCGCTGTTTGTCTTAAGGGGGGATACATTTGCTCGGGCGATCCCGCCGCTCGATCAAAAATCCGCTGTGTTTGAAAGCCTATTACTCCGATCGTCCCGGATCATCATAAAAAATCGCATTTCCGAATTCCCGCTCCGCAAAAGCTCTCGGATCATCAATGACTCTGTCTCCGAAAATCCTTTTCCCGATTATCGCATCTTCCGCCTTTGCAAAATACACACCGGGAACACTGTTTTCTTCGCCCGTACCGTAGCCGTTTTCTTCTGTTTCCCGCTCCGGCACCACGCTTGATCGGACTCTTTCCGTGTCGTTTCTTTTTATGCCGTCTCCATCCACATAATTCTGCGCCTGCACTATTTCTCTGCCTTGATCCTTAAGCATCGGGGAAGTCGAAAAACCGACCGATATTGCAACTATCATTAAAACTGCCGCAACAATTGCGGATATCGGGTATTTTTTCATTTTCATAATAGCTTTTATCCTTTCTTCTGCCGCATTATGACTGAAATAGTTTACAAGCGGAAACAGCGCCTTTTTTTCCTCAAATTCAATAAGTGCAAGTGCATAAGAGGATTTCATATCAATTCCGAATTTCTTCACTACTTTTTCATCACAGCGCAATTCAATATCTCGATTTGCGATTTTATACATTAGCCATACGAAGGGATTAAACCAGTGCAAGCATACCAACACGGTCAAACAGAGCTTGAAAACCAAGTCAAAATGATCAATGTGCGTCAACTCATGGGCAAGAATATAATCTAATTCTTTTTTGTCGGTCAAGCAGATTTGTTTAGGAAGAATAATGACAGGGCGAAAAATACCGCATGTCATCGGAATTGTTTTTTTTTCGGAAAGCCGGATTTGAACTGTTTTTTTACGACGATGTACTTTAACCCACTGCGGCAAATATTCTGTCCCAAACGGCTCTGATTTCATTATAGCTCCGCGTGCTCTGAAATAGACAATTATAAAATACGCTGCAAAAAAGCATATTCCGATAAGCCATATCAACCTCAGTACAGAAAAGTCCCTGCGCAATGAAGACTCTCCGCCTGCAACCGCTTGTGCAAAATATTCTGTGCCCGAACGAATCGAAGCAATTCCCGTTTTAAACCCAAACAGTTTTCCCATCAGAGCATAGATATTTAAACTTGATTTAATTTGTACAGGAATACTCAAACGAAGCGCGGCGATCCCCCATAAAGCGACAAACGTTGATTTTGGCAGTCTGTACAGTGCCGCTGCCCTTATAACAGTTATAACGATCACCAAAATCGCCGCATAAAAACTGACAAGCAAAAAATCCATTGTTTGTTACTCCAGGTCACGAACGATCTGTTTAAGCCGTTCGATATCCTTTTTCGTCAGTTTCTTTCTGCTGAGAAGGGAGGCAAAAAGCAGTTCGGTCGAGCCGTCAAACAGCTTGTCGATAAGCTCGTCCGTCTCGCTGTCCTGAACAAGCTCTTTCGGTAATAACGCATGACAAAGAAAATCCGGCTCTCTGCGCTCAACAGCCCCTTTCGCTATACAACGTTTTATTACGGTATACGTCGTATTGATATTCCATCCCGTCTTTTGTCCGAGTATTTCGGAAATTCTCTTTGCGGTGGTATCCCCGTTATCCCACAATACGTTCATGACTTTCAATTCGGAATTCACCAATTTTATACTCATATGCGCATCTCCATACTACACTTGTCGTATCCGGTTTCATACTACATCAGTAGTGCGTCAAAGTCAAGTGTTTTTTTTACAAAAATCGGAGCCGGATCAGTTGATCCGAGCTCCGATTTCGGTATGCTGCGTTTTTTCCCGTCGATCTATCTCAGTATATCCTGTAATTGCCGCTGANNGAAGAAATACAGGCAGTTGTCGTAATAGCGGCGCTTATCGGTACGCATGGGCATTTCAAAGAAGTTTTTTACGGCCTCAAGGCGGTATTTCCCCGACGCAGCAAGAGAAGCGCAGGCCCAGGAGGCCTTCATGCCCACGGGATGCATGACGCTCTCCGCCTCGAAAATGCGCCCGTCCGGGAACATGACATGCCCGGAGGGCTCGGGATTTTCATAAACGTACTTCTGCAGGGTATCGGCGAAGTCCGTCTGCCACGGGTCCTTTCCGAACCAGACGTGATCGAGGGCTATATTGATCGCCACGCGGTAGGCGTCGCTGTAATAGCAGCTGCCGATATTGGCCCAGGGGTTGCTTTTCTGAGACTCCGGCACCGGAAGAGGATGCCCGTCGAAGCCGGTCATGTTCGGGGCGAGGGAGGTGCGCCAGGAGCAGGCCACATGCAGATACCTCCTGCTGTTCGCGGCGGCCTCCTTCCAGAACTCTCTGTCCTCCTCGTCCGCCCACAGGGCGAACAGCTCATAGAAATGGGGCAGATGATACGACGGATCGGTAAAGGGCGTTTCCGGCACGAACTTTATAAGCTTCGTTTCGCCGTCCCACATCGGCCCGCCGACGATCCTGCCGCCCTCGCCGCTTTCCGCCTTGTTGTGTATGCAGGCGTGAAGTATCTT
>DBWE01000032.1:5531-7705 GCA_002308315.1 Clostridiales bacterium UBA1246
TACTCCTCTCCGTCGGGAGCCGGCCCCTCCGCCCTGCGGCTGCCGTCGAGATTGCAGCTCCAGGCGAAATAGTCCTTATAGGGGCCGTCGTCATGGTGCATATACTTCAGGCTCCAGCGCCACACCTTGTCGAAAAGCTCCTTGTCGTCCATCTGCACGGCCATCATCATGGCGTAGGACATACCCTCGGTCCGGGCGTCGTCATTGCCGGTATCGGTAAAGTAGCCCGTATCCGCGTCTGTCTCTCCGTAAAAACGGTTTTCGCCGCGCGTGATCTCATACCAGGCCTCTTTTACCCGCTTTTCGACGCGCTCCGCGTCGATGCCCGCCTCGGTGAACAGGTTGGGATATACTCTTTTTTCCATACCGCACTATCCTTTCCGCACACGCTTTCCGCTGTCATAATGATGATATACGATTCAACACGCCTTTGTCAACCGCATTGAATTCACGATTTGTTTACAGGCAGTTAAACAATATTGCATTTTCATGGTATACTATTACCGCAGTTGAACGAAAGGGGTGTATATGATGAAAAGGAAGGTATTGACGCCGCTGCTCATATGCTGCGCCGTGCTGTTCGGACTGATCGCGGGCATAGGCGCCGCGGGGCTCGTCCGTCCGGACGGCTCCGGCTCTCCCGGTATTTTCGCCTCCTCGACCGCGCGCGGCGAAGCCGTGGCCTTCAACCTCGCGGCTCCGGGGGGCTCTTATATGGATCCCGAGGATATATATGACCTTGCCTGCAGGCAGACGGTAAGCGTGGCCTGCGAGGTCGACTCGGTCAACGCTTTCGGTCAGCTTGCCTCCTCCTCCGTGACCGGCAGCGGATTTATCATCACCGGCGACGGATATATACTTACCAACTTCCACGTGGTCGAGGCCGCGTATCACGCCGGCCGGACCGTTTCGGTCACGCTCTACGGCGGCGAGGTGTTCGACGCGGAGATAGTCGGCTGCGAAGAGGACAACGACGTCGCCGTGCTGAAGATCGACGCCGCCGGCCTGAGCGCCGCCGTCATCGGCGACAGCGACGAGATGCTGGTCGGCGAGAAGGTCTACGCCGTGGNNGACAACGACGTCGCCGTGCTGAAGATAAAAAAGAACGGCCTCAGCAGCGTCTGCATAGGCGACAGCGAGAGCCTGACCGTCGGCGAAAACGTTTACGCCGTGGGCCATCCTCTCGGGGAGCTGGCCTATACCATGACCGCCGGCATCGTAAGCGCCCTTGACCGCAGCATAAACGTCGAGTCCGGCAAAAGCGTGCATATGTTCCAGGTGGACGCCGCCATAAACAGCGGCANNGGCGGGCCGATATACAACAGCCGCGGCGAGGTCATAGGCATGGCCACCACCAAATACGGCAGCACGGGCATAGAGGGCCTCGGCTTTGCCATCCCCATTTCCGACGCCGCGGGCTTTGCCTCGCAGATAATCAAATACGGCTACGTCCCCGGCAAGCCCGATATGGGCATAACCGTATCCGAGCTGTCGGCGCGCGCCGCCGCCTACTACGGCGTTACCGGCGGAGTATACGTCAGCTCCGCGGATGAGGCGGGCTGCGCGGCAAAGGCGGGGATAGAGAGAGGCGATATCATCGTCGCCATTGACGGCGCGGACGTCGACGACGGTCTGTCCTATACCGACGCGCTCAGGAGCCACGCCGCGGGCGATACCGTCATCGTCGACGTGTCCCGCGGCGGAGAAAAGCTCAGCTTCACCGTAACGCTGGACGAATACAGGCCGCTTTCCTCCGCCGAGCGCGCAAAGCAGGCCGAGCAACAGCAGCAGGAGCTGCAGGACCGCTCGGTATGGGACTATGATTACGACAGCGACGGCGGATTTTTCTCCTGGTTCGAAAGCCTGTTCCCCTCCTGGATGAGATAAAGCTCTCCCGGATACGCCCTTTTGGAAATCATACGGCGCCGCCTCATTTCAGCCTTTCGGCTGTTTTGAGGCGGCGCCGTTTATCGTCTGCTGTCTTACTCTCCGTAGCGGTCCGCAAGGAACAGATAGCACGAGGTAGTCCAGCTGGACCAGTAAGACGTCTTTTCGTCTCCCAGCACGGCTCTGTCCTCGCCCTTGCCGGTTATGGCGCTGTTCATGTGATAATACCCGTTCTCCTTCATCATGGAGAGGTACTCCTTCGCCACGCGCACGGACAGATCCCTGCG
>DBWE01000032.1:7744-8386 GCA_002308315.1 Clostridiales bacterium UBA1246
CACGCTGCCCTGGCACCAGCCGCCGCAGTAGAATTTGCTCTTAAGGCTCTCGGAGGCGAGGCCGAAGGGGGTCTCGAACGTGCCGGGAGCGAATATGTATTCTATCGACTTGTCGATTATCTCCTGAGGCAGACGCTTGCCGAGTATGAGCGCCGCGAACAGGGGCAGGCTCTCGGTGTTCGATTTTTCGCCCGTCTCGGCGTTGAAGGCTATCCAGCGCTCTCCGGTCCAGAATTTCTCCACTATCTTGTCGACGGTGGCTTTGGAGCGTTCGAGCCACTTTTCGGCTCCCGGCTCTCCCAGCTCTTTTCCNNAGCTTGCCCAGCGCCTCCATCTGCAGGGCCAGGTATGCGTTCATGTCCGGGCTTGCAAGGGGGAAGCCCACGTAGAAATACGGCGCGTCCTCCCAGCCGGTCTCGACGGCGCCCTTGTTCTCCCACAGGCCGTCCTTATCGAAATCGCGGCATTTGAAGAAGAATTCCGTCCACGCGGACATGCGCTCGTAGCATCTNNGCTTATGCAGCTCAGATCGCGGTTTTCCATGAGCCACAGCAGGGCTATGCCCTGGAAGGGCGGCTTCATCGCTATTCTGACGGGCTTTTCGTCGTCGTAAATATCCGCTATCCTGCCGTTCGCGTCCTG
>DBWE01000032.1:8460-8587 GCA_002308315.1 Clostridiales bacterium UBA1246
TGCTGCCAGCCGGAAATGTGCTCGAAAATGCCTCTGAGCATCTTCACGACCGTATGCTTGATTATCGTCTCCCCGTCGGGGTCGCACATGAGGCCCCAGGTGGTCCAGGCGGCCTGCAGGCGGTTTT
>DBWE01000077.1:0-220 GCA_002308315.1 Clostridiales bacterium UBA1246
CGGAACGCCCGACGGAGCGAATATAGAAATAGCCCGCGCCGCGGGCTATGAGAACAATTATATTTTCGGCGCGGATGTGGAAAAGATCCGCGCGATCGCCGGCAGCTACGATCCCCGCCGCATCTATGAGGAGGACCGGCGCATAAACCGCGCCCTCAATACTCTCGTCGACGGCACGGTCCCCACGGACGAGGGGCAGAGGGAGCTTTTCGATTCGCTC
>DBWE01000077.1:250-591 GCA_002308315.1 Clostridiales bacterium UBA1246
GGGCGGACTGCTATTATCTGCTGCTCGACTTCGGGCAGTACCGGGACGCGCGCCTGAGAGCCCTGTACGACTGGCGCGACAGACGCGCGTTCGGAAGAAAGGCGCTGAACAACATTTCCGCGGCGGGCATTTTCTCCTCCGACCGCAGCGTCAGACAGTACGCGGAGAACATCTGGCATATCTGAAAAAGCGAATACGGAAAAAAACCGTTGACAAATACATCGAGGCTCGATATACTATATATCGAGCCTCGATGTATCGTATACCGATAGTGAAGGAGGAGTCATGAACGATAAAATAAGACGCATATACGTACCGATGACCGAAACCGGCTTCTATAT
>DBWE01000077.1:601-3878 GCA_002308315.1 Clostridiales bacterium UBA1246
CAGACGCCGCAGCACGGATACGGGATAAGCCGCCGGGTGAAGGAGCTGACCGCGGGGGAGGTCACGATAAGCGCCGGAACGATGTACGGAACGCTTTCAAAAATGGAAAACGACGGCTTGATAGCTTTTCACGGCGAGGAAGAGAAACGAAAGCTCTATATCATCACCGGGCTCGGCCGTGAAATACTCGAAAAAGAGATCGGGCGGATAGAAAGGCTCTATAAAAACAGCAAGGGGGAGAGCATTGATGCGTGAAACGGTGATACGCTTTTTTACGATAGCCGACTATGAGGAAGAGGAGATCTGGCTCAGAGAGAGACATAAGAGCGGATGGAAGCTCGTCAGGCTCATTCCGCCGTGCTTTTACGTTTTCGAGGAGTGCGAGCCGCAGGACGTGATATACAGACTTGATTTCAAAAACTCGGAGCAGACGGAAGAGTATATGAGCATGCTCCGGGACTTCGGCTGGGAGTATTTCGCCCGGTGCTTCGGCTGGCTGTATTTCAGAAAACCGGCGGACGAGGCCGAAACGGAGGCGGAGGGCGAGCTGTTCTGCGACCGCGCGTCCCGCGCGGAAATGGCGGCGAAAATAGTGAGGACGAGACTGCTGCCCCTGGCCTGCATCTTTCTGTGCTGCGTTCTCCCGAACCTTTCCAACGCGGTATCCGGAAGGTTGGGAGCTTTAAGCGGATTTTTCAAAGGTTTCTTCGGGGTAATGTTCGCGATATACGTGTATCTGATACTGCATTGCGGCATAAAGCTGAGAAAGATCCGGGAAAAAAACAGATAGAGCAAAATGATATCCGGCGCCGGAAGAAAAACTCTTCCGGCGCCGACCTTATTTTACGGCTGCTTTAAGAGCGATATTCAAAACAGAAAAATAAGAAAACTTGACTTTACATTGTAAATATGATATTTGTATATACAAACATATAATGTAATGGGACAGGGGACGGTTAATACGAAAAAGGTTTACAAAACGGTTACAATCAAAAGTCCCTCTTTCGTGAGTTGTGTGTGCGGCTTTGCTTCATGCGGTGTTCCTTGTCCCGCCTTGCCTTGACAGACGTCGGCGCATCACAGTGCACAGAGGCCGGTTCCATGTGTTAGCCCCCATTCACCTCTGCATGCGCGATCTCCGGGGCGACATAACGGCCATCCCGAACGGCCGCGGCGCGGCGGTGGTGACCTACAGCTGCGACGCGTGGGGTCAGGCATGGCCGCCGCTTTGGGCATACAAAATCCCTTCCGCTACCGCGGGTATGTGTACGATCAGGAGACGGGGCTGTATTACCTGCAGACGCGATACTACGATCCGGAATTAGGAAGGTTTATCTCGGCGGATGATGTGGCATACCTCGGTGCCGACGGAGATTTCGGCAGCTTTAATCTGTTTGCCTATTGCGGGAATAACCCGGTTAACAGAACAGATCCTGACGGCACAGATTGGCAGGATGTGTTTGTCGTAGGCGTAATAGTCGTTGCCGTAGGCCTTATTATACTTGCAACAGTCTCTACAGGAGGAGCGCTTATTCTTGCCAGCGCAGGTGGTGCAGCTGTAAGTGGGACAGCTACCACTGCTGTAGCTGTAAAGGTGGGCACAACTATGATTTGTACCGGTGCGACTGTTGCCGGAGAATCCATAATATATGCAGCAGCATCAAAAAGTAAGGATAATGTAGACCCTTATAGGCGACCAGGGCAGAAAAAGCAAGGGCGAGAAAACAAAAATAAGTCTAGGCGAAGTGAAAATTTTAAGTCAAGAAATAATCGTCGTGACAATAAGCCTTCACCCCCTAAACATCATACTCCGAGCAACGACCATCGAAAGTCATTTTCTACTTTTAATGAAGAAAAATGATTATGATTGCATGGTGAGGTGAATAAAATGGAGCATATATGGACAATTGAGAAATGGACGAGAAATCCGGCTATTATTGAGGAAAGCAGAAAAACCGGGCTCAGGTTGAGATTTGAGAAAGACGTTGATCCGGATGTTAAAAGAGAATGTTTGGAATTTGCAAAGTGGTTACGAAAAGAATACCATTTTCCTGTCAGAGTATGTGTGTATATAAAAAATAAGAGGCGAATAAAAGCAATTGATGGAGAGTATGTTTGCGGAACTTTCTGGAGGCCGGATAATTATCGTGATTATCCGTTTATCCGCCTTGCAGCAGGGGATTATTCAGAGATGTGCTCAGAAGAAGGTCCCGTTAATGCCATATACGAAATAATCTTGTGTATGGCGCACGAACTTACTCATTATTATCAATGGATCAACAGTTTGAAATTAACGCTGATCGGTGAAGAACGGCAAGCCCAAAATTACAGTTCTTTTATACTGAACGAATATATTGATCATAAAGAACACAGAACAAGCAACACGCATGGAACAGAGTCAACAGGAACGCAAAACCACTGAAAAAGCAGTATGGGACAGGGGACGGTTCCTTGTCCCACCTTGCCTTGACAGACGTCGGCGCATAAAGCTATACTGAAACAGGGTGATCGAAATGCCGAGGACAGGGAGAAAGAAAAGTGCCTCCGGGATCTATCATGTCATGCTGCGGGGGATCAATCAACAACAGATATTTGAAGACGACGAAGACTTTGATCGATTTTTGGGCATACTTCGCGAATGCAAGAGGATCTGCGGATTTGAGCTGTATGCATACTGTCTGATGGGAAATCACGTTCATCTTTTGATGCGAGAAGGAAAAGAACCGCTTGAGTTGATTTTTAAGCGCCTCGGAAGCCGGTTCGGAAAGAACACGGAGAACACGGAGGGACGGTTCTATGTGTTCGATGCCCCTTCACTTCTACTTGCGCAATCTTCAGGGCGACATAACGGCCATCCTGAACGGCAGCGGCGCGGCCCGGCATACCTTGAAAAAACGGCGCGCAGAACAGACAGAGCAAAATGATACCCGGCGCCGGAAGAATTATTCTTCCGGCGCCGGGCCTGCTTTTTTCAGTTTTTCCGCTCTCCGGCGCTTTCGGCGCGGTCAAGCTCCCGTACCGACTCGTCCTCGCGCTCGCGCCGGAACTGATTTCGGTACAGCTCGTAATAGCGGCCCTTTTTCTTCATAAGCTCGTCGTGGCTGCCCTGCTCAAGTACGCGGCCGCCGTCAATGACAAGAATGCGGTCGGCGCCGCGCACGGTGCTGAGGCGGTGGGCTATGATGAAGCTCGTCCGGCCGCGCAGCAGCTTGTCGGCGGCGGCCTGGATGTTCTTTTCGGACTCGGTGTCTATGGAGCTGGTCGCCTCATCCAGCAC
>DBWE01000077.1:3913-7670 GCA_002308315.1 Clostridiales bacterium UBA1246
GAGATGAGCTGCTTCTGCCCGGTGGACATATTGCCGCCGCCCTCGCCGGCGTCGGTATCGTAGCCCTTTTCGAGCTTTTCGATGAACTTGTCGGCGCCTACCGTGCGCGCCGCTTCGCGCACCTCTTCGTCGGTGGCGTCGAGGCGGCCGTAGCGTATGTTCTCCATGATGCTGCATGAGAACAGATGGGGCGTCTGCAGAACGTAGCCGAGACTGCTCTGCAGCCACAGCTGGCTGCGCTCGCGGTAATCGACGCCGTCTATCCGTATGGTCCCCTCGCGGGGCTCGTAGAAGCGGCAGAGAAGGTTGACTATGGTGGATTTGCCGCCGCCGGTATCGCCTACGAGGGCGATGTTTTCTCCGGCCTTTACGTGCAGGTCAAAGTCGGTCAGCACCGGCTCGCCCGGGAGGTACCAGAAGGACACCCGGTCGAAATCCACGTCTCCGCGCACCTTTTCCCAATTTTCCTTTTTCGGGTCGAAGAAGCCGCCGTATTTCGCCGTGACCTCCGCGCTGTCCTCGATCTCGCTCGTGCTCGTCAATACCTCGGCCACGCGCTCGGCCGCGGCCTGGCAGGACTGAAATTCGGAGAATATGTTGGCGAAGCTGCGTATGGGCTCGAACATCATCATGCCTATGTTGAGGAAGAAATTGAGCGTGCCCACCGTCAGCACGCCGTGCTGCACGTCGACGCCGCCGGAGATGAGCACGAGACCGCTCACCACGCTTATCGCAAGGCTTGCCAGGGGCATGTATATCGCGCTGAGCGTTGCCGAGCGCATGGAGGCGCGGAACATGTCCGACGTCTGCGAGGAGAATTCCTCGTTGTTCAGCTCCTCGCGGGTGAGGGTCTTGGTGGTCTGAGCGCCCATGATCCCCTCGTTGAAGGAGGAGGTTATCATGCTGTTTATGCGCCGCGTTTCCCGCTGATAGCGCAGTATCTTTTTCTGGAACCATACCGACAGCAGCGCCACGACGGGCACGGCGGTGATCGTGATGAGGGCGAGCCTGAGGTTTACGGCGAACATGGCTATGAGACTGGCGACGAGCGCCATCGCGCCCCAGCCGAGGTCGATGCAGGTCCAGGAGACCATTTCGGTTATGCGCGAGATGTCGTTGGTCAGCCGGGTTATGAGATGGCCGGTGCTGGTCCTGTCGAAATAGCTGAAGCTCATGCTCTGCAGGCGGGTATAGGCCGCCCTGCGCACGTCCGCGCTGAGATGGGATTCGAGGCGTCCGGCCGCGCGGCAGTAAATGAAGGTGAGCAGGGCCATGAGAGACTGCAGGCCCACCGCCGCAAAGGCGAACAGCCCTATATGCTCGGTCGTCCCCGGGGTCATGAAGCCGTCTATCGCCCAGCGCGACATAAAGGACATGGCGGTGTCTATGACGCCGGTGAGCATGCCGCCGCAGATTATCACGGGGAAATACTTCTTTCTCGACAGGGCGAAGCCGAGTATGCATTTCCAGGTCTGGGGGTTTATCTTCTGCCCTTCGAAGCTCTTTTCGGCGCTCACGGCTCGTCACCGCCTTCCGCAGCGGCGCCCTGTATCTCGCAGGTGCGCCGGTATATTCCGCCGGGGATGGCCATGAGCTGTTCATGCGTGCCCTCCTCGGCCACTTTGCCGCCCTGAAGGACGAAAATGCGGTCGGCCTCCATGAGCGTGGTGATGCGATGGGAAATAATGATCGTGGTGACGCCCCTGCGGCGGGAGCGAAGAGCCTCGCGTATGGCGGCGTCGGTGCGGGTATCGACGGCGGAAAGAGAGTCATCGAAGATATACACGTCGCTTTCCCCGGTAAGAGCGCGGGCTATGGCGACGCGCTGCTTCTGTCCGCCCGAGAGAGTCACGCCCCTTTCGCCCACCACGGTATCGTAGCCGTCCTCGAAGGCCATGATGTCGTCATGGACGCAGGCGTCCTTCGCGGCGGCCTCGACCTCGGCGCGGTCGGGCTCGCGGCGCTTTATGCCTATGTTTTCAAGTATGCTTTTGGAATAGAGGAACGGCTCCTGCAGGACTATGCCTATGCGGCTGCGCAGCCACAGCTTGCTGATGGAGCGGATATCCCGGCCGCCTATGGTGACCGAGCCGGAGCCGACGTCGCAAAGGCGCTGGAGCAGCAGCGCGACGGTGCTCTTGCCCGAGCCGGTGCCGCCGAGCAGGGCCACGGTGCTGCCGGAGGGTATGTGCATGTTCAGGTGCTCCAGCACGGGAACGGAGCCGTAGGAGAAGGAAACGTCGTTGAAATCGATGTCGCCGCCGAGCGGGGGAGTGTCGCCTTCGTCGAGGCCGCTTTCCTCCTCGGCAAGAAAGACCTCCTCCAGACGGCCCGCCGCGACGAGCGTGCGGCTGAACTGGCTGAGGATGCGGCCGAAGCCGCGTATGGGCCAGAAAAAGGTGTATACGTAGCTGACGAACACGGTGAACTGTCCTATCGTGAGACCTCCGCGCACGACGAGGATGATGCCGGTCACCAGCACGGCGGCGAATTCCAGCCCGCACAGAAGGTCCAGAACGGCCAGCAGGGAGGTGAAAGTGTCGTTGGCCCGGATGAGCATCTCACGGTTTTTCTCGTTGGCCGCGTTGAATTTATCCAGCTCGAAGCCCGAGCGTCCGAAGGCGCGGACTACCCGTATCCCGGTCACGTTTTCCTGCATGACGGTGAAAAGCTCGCTCTCCGCCTCCTCCTGACTCATGAGCAGGCGGTTGATGCGCCTGTGGAAAAGCACGCTCACCGCGGTGATGGGGATCACCATGCCTATCGTGATGAAGGCGAGAGTATCGTTTATCGTGAACATTACGAACGCGCCGAGAAAGACCATGAGCACCGTGCGTATGAACTCGAGCAGCACGCCGGAATTGAAGCGCAGTATCGTATCGACGTCGGAGGTGGCGCGCTGGATTATGTCGCCGGTCTGAGCGGCGGCGTGCCAGGAATAAGGCAGACGCTGGATATGCGCGTAGAGCCGGTCGCGCAGGCGGCGGACGCTGCCCTGCCCGGCGCGGGTATTGAGCCGCGTCCGGCCGAAGCGCACGAGACCGGACAGCACGGTCATGCCGACGGAAAGAGCCGCCATGATCCACAGCCGTTCTTTGATGTATTCCACACCGCCGAGCAGGTTTATCAGGGCGCGGAAATACCCCGGCACGTTGAGCGGCTTGGAGCCGAGAACGGAGTCGAACGTGACGGAAAGCACAAGAGGGGATATAAAGCTGAGTATGAGCTCCGCACCCAACAGCAGAAAGCTGAGCGCCATGAGCCCGCGGAAGCCCTTCGTATATCGGATCAGCGCGCGTATGCGGCTGCCGCGGCGGTCGTGCATGAAAAACGATACCTCTTTTCGGAAATGCTGAGAAAAGGATAGCAAAAAAGCCGCCGGTTGGCAAGACGGTAAAACGGGGGGGCTGCGCGGAATACGCAGCGCCCCCGAATGCGTACGGTATTATTACTCCAGTCCGGGAACAGGCTTCTGATCCTCGAAAATGGGATTGTAGGTGAGTATGCCGAACATCATGTTGAAGGTCTCGTTCTCGGGCTCGTCGGGGAAGGCTCTGGAAATGGCCGCAGCGCGGGCGTCCCAGCCCTTCTTGAAGTCGGAGTGAGAGAGGATGTAGATGTCGCCGCGCTTGATGCCGCGCACCACGCGCACGCCGGCCTCGTCGGGATCGCGCATGATCTTGCTCATATCGAACATGGGAGCGCCGCCGGGCGGGGGAGGAGGCGGGGGAGCGTCCTGGCCCTTGGGGGGAGCGGG
>DBWE01000186.1:0-1362 GCA_002308315.1 Clostridiales bacterium UBA1246
TGCAGCGCGCCGTCCTCCACGTTCGTCCCGTGGACCACGGGAAAAGCGATATCTATGTGATCGTAGATCCTTTTCGTGACCTTTCCGCCCTTCATCACCTGCAGGAAGGCCTTGTCTCCGCCGCTCACCGGCAGTATGCGCACGCTTTTTTTCAGCAGCGCGGGGATATCCCTGTACTGCTCTATTCTGCCCGTATATTCGCCGGTGTAAAACTCGTTTTCCCGGGTAATATAGATCGGGATCACATCATACCGGCTTTTATCGAAGCTGTTGTACGCCTGCAGCGCGGAGATCACCGAAACCTCGTGTTCCACGCTGTTTCCGCCGAAAAACAGACCGAGCTTTATCTTCATAAAACGCTCCTTTAATAGTTGTCGGGCAGATCGTTCTCCAGCAGTATCATCCTTCTGCTGCCGGGCATGAACCCGTCGGCAAGGGCCATGGCCTCATCCAGCTTTTCCGCCACGCTTATCCTCTCCGGATCGAAGCCGGCCTCGAGCAGCCCCTCCCTTATCGGCCCGGCGTGCGCCGCGCCCATGAGTATCACCCGGTCGCAGCAGCCCGCCGCCTTCCGGCCCAGCTCGCGGTTGAGCTCATACTGCTTCTCGCCGAGTTCCACCATGCCCGGAGTAACGAGCACGCGGCAGCCGTCAAAGCCGCCGAGCAGCTCCAGGGCGGCCGCGGCCCCTACGGGGTTGGAATTATACGCGTCGTCAACTATGAGCCTGTCGCCTTCTCCGAGCAGCTGCATCCTGTGAGGCACGCTTTCCAGCTGTCTTACCGGACGAACCAGCCTGTCGAGGCTTATGCCGAGGGTGTCCGCTACGGCTATCGCCGCGCAGATGTTCTGTACGTTGTGCTTTCCGAGAAGGCGGGTGACGAAGCGGACGCCCTTTACGGTGAAGGAGGTACCGTTTTCGTCCACGCGGATATCCTCGGCGCGGTAGTCTCCGTATTCGGTGCCGTAGCCCACGCGCTTTGCCGCCGTTTCTCTCTCCCGTATATACTCATTGTCGAGATTGAGGAATATCGTCCCGTCACCGGGCAGCGCGTCGGCCAGCTCGAACTTGGTATCCGTGACGTTTTCTATCGTGCCGAAGCTTTCGAGATGCTGAGGGCCCACGGAGGTTATAACGCCCATCCCGGGCCGCACCAGACGGCATATCTCGGCGATGTCGCCCCTGTTCCTCGCGCCCATTTCGCACACGAATATCTCATGCGTCGCCCTGAGGCGTTCTCTCACGGTGCGCACCACTCCGAGAGTGGTATTGTAATTCTCCGGTGTAACCAATACATTGTACTTTACGGACAGCAGCTTTTCAAGGAAAAATTTGACGCTCGTCTTTCCGTAGCTCCCGGTGA
>DBWE01000186.1:1382-5646 GCA_002308315.1 Clostridiales bacterium UBA1246
CCCCCCCCTGCCGTATGTAGCGGCGGTTTATCGCCTGCTCCATGGGTCTGTTCAGCGCGTTGGCTGCCGGGACCAGCCACGGCGCCCCGACCAGCAGCAGGGAGAAGAGCATCGCGAAGAATGCCTCGGAGCCCGGCGCGGTGAAGCTCGCCGCGGCGACGGCGGCGTGTATCAGCATATACGAAGCGAACAGCCGCTTTACTCTCGCCGTGAATTTCAGCGGCACCTTTGCCTTTTTCGGCAGGTTCAGCAGCGCGACGGCGAGAAACAGCGCGGCGGTCAGCAGCATCCCCGTCTTTCCGAGCTCGCGCACGAGGAACACCGCTCCCAGCGCCCAGACGCTGCCCGACAGGAGCGTGACGATATGCTCTCTGATCCACTTTTTCTGGACCTCGGGCTTATACGAGTTGAGCTGGAAGATATGTACGTTTTTTCTGCTCAGGACGTAGGCCGCCGCCAAAAAGCAGACGACTGCCGCGCCCCACACGGCCGTTTCAGGCATTTAAACCTCCGAAATAGGAGTCCAGCACGCGATAAACGAACGCGGGCTGCTCCAGATATGAATAATGTCCCGCCCCCCTGACCTCCACGAGGCCGGAGTCCTTCAGAAGGCTTTGGAAAACGCGCGCGTCCTCAATGGGCGTATCCGCGTCCTCGCTGCCCCATATAAGAAGCGAGGGATTGTCTATAAGCGGCAGGAGCGAGCGCAGATCCTCGTTCACCAGTCTGACGAGCGTCTGCCGCATTATCGGCGAGGCGCTGCGGTAATCCGCCGAGCCGTGGCGGCTCTTATAGCTCTCCAGCGCTTCGGGGAAGGGCGCGAGCAGCCTGCTGCCGGCCTTGAAGGCCTTTTGTCTGAGCTTGGCGGAAAAGGATTTCGGATGCACTATCCCGGCGCTGTCGATGAACACCAGCTTTGAAAACTCCACGCCCTCGTGGGGGGAGGCGCACAGCTTGATTATGATGCGGCCACCGTTGGAGTGGCCTATCAGATGGGTCTTCTCCACGCCGAGCTCGGCGAGCAGTCTGAGCGTGAACGCCGCGTAGTCCGCCGCGTCAAAGGGCCTTTCCGGCTCGGGCGTCTTTCCGAAGCCGGGAAGCTCCGGCAGTATCACGCGCATGCTGCGCGACAGATGCCCCGCGAGATCCGCGTAAAGGCTCTCGTTCGTGCCCCAGCCCTGCAGTATCAGCACCGTTTCCGGTCCCTGCCCCGTGACCGAGCAGTTTACCGGGATGCCGTCGACGTTTATTTCCAATGCCTACCTCCGAAAGCCCGCACGGCCCTGCCGTGCCGTTCGGCCGTATACATATTATGCGCTGTTTCCCTGAAATGTCAGTATACACCATGCGCAGCGTTTTTACAATTGCGCGCAGCGCGCTTTTTNNCGCTCCCCGTCAATCTTTTCTCAGCGAAAGCACGTTTTTTTCGTAATCCTTCACCGCGCCGAGGTAGTCCTCCCTCACGCCGCTGCGGCGGAGAAATTCGCTCCATACGTCGCCGAGGGGAAGCAGCCTGCTTTCCTCGAGACGCACCTGCAGCGCGGTATAGTCTCCGCAGTCCTGCAGGCGGCCGAGACCCTCCGGCTCCAGCAGCGCGAAAAGCAGGGCCTTCTGAACGGCGCGGATGCCCGTGACCCAGGCGCTGATGCGGTNNTTCATTTCCTGTTCACCAGCACTTTCTCCTCATATTCCTCGATCCGGGGGAACCATTCGCCGTCCGCGGGCTTTCCGCAGCGGCGGCAGTATTCCTCCCATACTTCCCCGAAGGGCGCGGTCTTGAGTTCTTCCTGCATCACCATGAGCTGTGTGAAATCGCCGGTATCCTGCAGGGCTTTCAGCTCTGTATTCGGCTGCAGCAGGGCGAAAAGCAGCGCTTTCTGCATATTGCGGTAGCCCGTGACCCAGGCGCTGATGCGGTTTATCGAGGCGTCGAAAAAGTCGGTGGCGATAAGCACCCGGTCCAGCCCGCAGCGCACGGCCTCGCACATGATATCCCGCGTTTCGTCGTCGAAGGAGGCGACGTGGTCGCTGTCCCAGCGCATGTGCCGGGTGACGTGCAGAGCTATCCTGTCGGCGAAAAGCAGCAGAGACGATATCTTGTCGGCCACCGTTTCGGTGGGATGGTAATGCCCGTTGTCCACCAGCGGCGTTATGCCGTTTTTCAGCGAGTACCCGAGGCAGAATTCCGCGCTGCCCGCCGTATACGCCTCCACGCCTATGCCGAAGACCTTCGACTCCAGCGTGGGAATGACGAGCTCTTTATCGCAGCCGGCGGCGAAGATCGCGTCCAGCGAGTCCTTCATGCGCCGCCTCGGCCCCTCCCTGTCGGCGGGACGGTCCTTGAGCCCGTCGGGCATCCAGAAATTGACGAGACATGGGCTGCCGGTCCGCCGGGCGAAATATTCGGCTATTTTCAGACAGCGTCTGCCATGCTCTATCCAGAAATCCCGCACCTCTTTTTTCGGCGAGGAAAGCGTCAGCCCGTCCTCGGCCATGGGATGAGAGAAAAACGTGGGGTTGAAGTCCAGACCCATGCCTCTTTCCGCGGCGAAATCGGCCCATTTTTCGAAATGCCGGGGCTCGAGCTCATTCCTGTCGGCCTTTTCCCCGTTTTCGAATATCGCGTAAGAGGCGTGGATATTCAGCCGCTTTTTCCCGGGCGTCAGCCTCAGGACGAGGTCGATATCCGCCATAAGCTCCTCGGGCGTGCGGGCTCTGCCGGGGTAGTTGCCCGTGGTCTGTATGCCGCCGGAGGCCGCCAGGCCGCAGTCGAAGCCCACCACGTCGTCGCCCTGCCAGCAGTGGACCGATATTTCTTTTTCCGCCAGCCGTGCCAGCGCCCGCTCGGTATCGGCTCCGGCGGCCGCGTAAATCTCCCGTGCGCTTTCATATCTTGTCATAGGTTTCGGCCTCCGCCTGTATTTTCAGATTTCCCAACGCGCTTGCCTCTATCGGCAGCGCCGTTACTTTTTTCCCCGTCGCCTGTTCCGTGAGCCGGTTTATAAAGGCGTTCTTCGCCCCTCCGCCGACGACGTATATTTCATGATAACTCACGCCGGTCTCGTTTTCCAGCTCTTTTACCGCCTCCGCGAAGCACAGCGCGAGAGAGCGGCAGGCGCAGCGCATATACCCCGCCGCGTCCGGGGGAGGCGAGCTCAGAAGCCCGTCGAACGCGGCCTTCATGTCCTCCGGCGCGAACAGCTCCGGCGCGTTCGCGTCGAGGGTCCCGTCGTAGCCGCTCCTTTCCGCGGCGCTTATCAGCTCCGGCAGCGGAACGTCCGGGCAAAGCCTTTCCCGCAGCCCGTTTATTATCCACATGCCCATGATGTTTTTCTGAAAACGGTTGTAGCCCGGCCCTCCCTCGTTGGACCAGTTTTTCTCCATGCCCGTTTCGCTGATCACGCAGCGTTCGGTCCTGGTCCCGAGCAGCGACCAGGTGCCGGAGGATATGTAGATCTCGCCGCCGCGCATGGGTATGCCCTCCACGGCCGAGGCCGTGTCGTGGCCCGCGCAGAGCACGCAGCGTATCCCCTTATACTCGCCCACGGTCTTCCCCGGACGGGCAAGCTCTCCGAAAAGCCGCTCCGGCAGTCCGACCGCGCTTGTCAGCTCCGTATCGAACCTCCCGCTGTCGGCGCCGACGAGCCCGGTGGTCGTCGCGGCAGTGTATTCCTTTTCCCTGCTGCCGCAGAGCCTGTAAAGGATATACTCGGGTATCATGAGGAAGTCCGTCGCTCCCTCCAGCCTGCCGGCGAGCAGATCGTCGTAAAGCTGATATACGGTATTGAAGGGCTGATACTGGCTGCCCGTGCGCATATACAGCTCCCTGCGGCTAATCCTTTCATGCAGCCTCGCCGCGGCCCTTTCCCCGCGCCCGTCGCGGTAGGCAAAGCAGGTCCCGGCGCTTTCGTCTCCGTAAAGCAGCACGTAATCCGCTCCCCAGGCGTCCACGGCGAGGCTGTCTATCCTGCCGAACTCCGCTTCCGCCCTTTCTATTCCTTCCTTTACCGAGGCGACGAGCGCCTCGATATCCCATACGAGAGCGCCGTTCTTTCTTATCATGCCGTTGGGAAAGCGAAAGACCTCTTTCGTTTTCATTTCCCCGTTCTCCCTGCGGCCTACTATGTGCCGCCCGGAGGACGCTCCTATGTCTATGGCAAGATGATATTTCATTTATGTCCCTTTTCTCCCCCGCGCCGCCGCCGAAAGGCGGCCGCGCCGATAAACGTTCCGCGGGATCATTATACCATGTCCTCGGGACATG
>DBWE01000092.1:0-1377 GCA_002308315.1 Clostridiales bacterium UBA1246
CATCGGCGCCTTCGGCTGGACCGGCGGCGCGGGCAGCTGGGTGGAAGCGGACCCGGTGGGGAAATTCTCCGTCGCCTACATGCACAACATGATGCCCAACGACGAGCTGTATCATCACCACCGCCTCCGCGCCGCGGTCTACGGCTGCATGCTTTAGACTTCGCCGCGGAACAGGGGTAAAGGATGAAAGAGCGGGATTTCATTTGCGCGGTGATAAACGGCGCGGAGGATCTGCTGGCAATGATGAACGGCGATCCGTCGGCATATATGAAGATCGCCCGTCTGTCCGGGCCTCCGCGCGCGTCCGATAAAACGAAGGGCATGTACCGTCTGTATCTGGACGACTATGTGCGCGACGGGGCGGAGGTGTATCTGGGGGAGCGCCGACAGCTGATAGGGAAGCTGATCTCGGAATATTCCGCTGCAAAGAATGATAACGGGATATAAGCCTTCGGCCGTGCGGCGGAAATCAGCCCGAAAAACTTGAAAAAATGAAAACGCTCGTTATGCCGCTTTGAGCGGCGGCAGCGCGTTTTCCGCGAAAATCATAAAGGCGCTGTCTCAAACAGCGGAAAAACCTGTTTGAGACAGCGCCTTCTATGCCGAGGTCAGCGGTTCAGCAGCACGATCAAAACGATCAGCGCCGCGATCAAAAAAAGAAAAAGAACGGGGTTGAAGCCGACGGAGCGGTTCTCATGCTTTTGCGGCGCAGGCCGCGGCGCCGGAGCGGGCGTCGGCCGGGAATACGGCGGAGGAGAAGAGACCGGACGCATATCCTCTGCCGGCCGCGGTATCCGCGAAACGGCGCGCGGCCTCGCTTCGACTGCTTTTCTGAGCAGCGTGATCGGATCACCGCCCGACAGGATACGCTTGCGGAAATCCCGCACGAAATCCAGGTCGGCAGGCTCGCTTATCCGGCTTATGCTGGAATCGTGAGCTATCTGGTTTCTGACCCAACGGACATGCTTGAGCTGCTTGTAGTCAGATTCCCATGAAGATATTTTGTAACGACCGACGGAAGCTTTGGACTCCATATCCCTGATATATTCGCTGACACCGTTCAGGCAGGAATAAATATCGGAGCATAATCTGTCCAGGCTTTTATAAGCCTCGAAAAATTCACTGTCAAGCTCGTTCATTATCCGTCATGTCCTTTTTTCACGCCCGAGCTTTATTGCCCGAGCCCGTCGAGCCATGCCGACAGCTCCCCGTCGCTCACGCCCGCCGCGAAGCGTTTGCCCTGCAGCCAGTTCCCGCTTCCCGCCTGCGAGGCGAGCGTATCGTCGGTAAGCCCGATGTCGCTGCTGCCGGAGGTGCAGAAGGGGATGACGGTGACGCCGGTGAGATCGCAGCTCTCCACGAAGGTGCTCATGATGC
>DBWE01000092.1:1570-1712 GCA_002308315.1 Clostridiales bacterium UBA1246
ACGTCGCCGGTATTCCCGGTCACGGAAAAATACACAACGAGTATGCCGCCCTCTTCCGCATCGGGAGCGTCGGAGGGAGCTTCCTCGGGCGCGTTCGGCTCCGCGGCCGCCTCGGGCGCTTCGGAGGGAACGTCGGGCGCGG
>DBWE01000092.1:1723-1897 GCA_002308315.1 Clostridiales bacterium UBA1246
CCGGCGCAGCCGGCAAAGAGCAGGACGATCGCGAGAGCGAGTATCAGGGAAACGGTTTTTTTCATGGTCTGCACCTCCTGTCATATTATTCGGAACAGCGGTTGTCAGGAAAACGCATATTCCCGGGCTGCCGATATGGGAAAACTGCATTTTTCCGACCGTGTTTTTTGAAAT
>DBWE01000092.1:1948-4412 GCA_002308315.1 Clostridiales bacterium UBA1246
CCGGAGTCGTCGGAGACGGATACGTTTATGACGGACGTGCTGCGGCCGTTCTTTATTACCTCGGCGCGGGCGATAAGGCGCGTCCCCTTCGGGGCGCTGAGGAAAACGATATTGACCTGCTGGGCGACGGTAGGCAGATGCAGATTGTTGGACAGCGCCGCGAAGGCCAGGTCCGCCAGCGTGAAGATCGCCCCGCCCTGCACGCCGCCGTTGGCGTTGTGAAAATCCTCCCGGACGTCGGCGCTGCATACGGCGTAGTCCTCGCCCAGCTCGTCCAGCATCATGCCGCTGCGGTAGGCGTAAAGGTCCTTTTTGAAGAATTCTCTCGCTTCTTCCGTGGTTTGAAATACAGACATGGTTTGACTTTCCTTTCCCGAAAAGCGTCGTCCCGGGCGCCCGCCCGGCCCGCGGGACAGGACAGGCACATTCTACTCACCGCGCGCGCTTTTTGTCAAGCTGAGTTTACATATATCGGCGGACGGGCGGGCGAAGTATTGAAAAAACAGGGGCGATATGATACAATCCCCAAATACGGAAGCGTGCGGCGCGGCGCCGCGCGGCGACGGACAACGAACGCGCGTCAGCGCAGGGAGAAAAGAGAATGAGACAAAGAATATCCGATCATATGTCGGCCATGAAGCCCTCGGCCATACGCGAGATGCTCAAGCTCGCGGCGCCGGACGTCATTTCGTTCACGGCGGGAAACCCCTCGGCCGATCTGTTCCCGGCGGAGGAGCTCGCGAGGATAACGGCGGACGTCATCATGAATATGCCTGCAAGGGCGCTGCAGTATTCCGTGACCGAGGGATACGCTCCGCTCATAGAAAAGGTCAAGGCGTACCTCTCTTCAAAGTACTCCATACCCACCGACGGGGAGCTTATAATCACCAGCGGCGCGCAGCAGGCGATAGAGCTTACGGCGAAATGCCTGATCAATCCCGGCGACGCGGTCATAACCGAAAATCCGAGCTTCATCGGCGCGCTCAACGCCTTCCGCTCCTACGGGGCGAGGCTCATCGGCGCGGAGACGGATGAAAACGGCATGGTGATCGAAGCGGTAGAGGAGATACTCAAACGCGAAAAGAACGTGAGCTTCATCTATACCATACCCACGTTCCAGAACCCCACGGGCGCGACCATGACCATGGAGCGCAGACGCCGCCTGCTGGAGCTGGCGGAGAAATACGACGTGATAGTGCTCGAGGACAGCCCGTATTTCGAGCTGTGCTTCTCGGGAAAGGTCACGCCGCCGATAAAGACCATGGATACGGAGGGGCGCATACTTTACGCCGGAACGTTTTCCAAGACGATAGCCCCGGGACTGCGCGTGGGCTACGCGCTGGGCCCCAAGTGGCTGATATCCAAGATGGTCGTGGCAAAGCAGGTGTCCGACGTGCACACCAACCTGCCCGCCATGATGGCCGTGGACAGGATACTCGAGACCTACGACCTCGAAGGGCATATAAAGCAGTGCCGCGCCGCCTACAAGGCAAAGCGCGACCTTATGGCGGCGGAAATGGAAAAGCGCTTCGATCCCCGCGTGAAGTTCACGCGCCCGGAAGGCGGCCTTTTCATATGGGGCGAGCTCCCGGAGGGCTGCCCGAGCCTCGGGCTGTGCGCCATCGCGCAGAAGCACAAGGTGGCCGTGGTCCCCGGAATGACCTTCGATCCCGCGGAGAGCGAGCTCAACCGCGGCTTCAGACTGAATTTTTCCGTGCCCACCGAGGAACAGATCGTAAATGGCATACGTCTTATGGGCGAGAGCATAGACGAATATCTTGCAGAAAGAGTTTAAGGTTAATAAGATGGAAGAAGCAAAAAAACGCATACTCAGCGGCATCAAGCCCAGCGGCGACCTGACCCTCGGATCGTATCTCGGGGCGATAAAAAACTGGGTGGCGCTGTCGGACAGCTGCGACTGCTATTACTGCATGGCGGATATGCACGCCATCACCGTGCGGCAGGACCCCGCGGAGCTGCGCCGCCGCACCGTATCGCAGCTGGCACAGTATATAGCCTGCGGGCTCGACCCGAAGAAGAACGTCATATTCATCCAGAGCCACGTCCCGGCCCACGCGCAGCTCGGCTGGGTGCTGGACTGCTATACGATGTTCGGCGAGCTGAGCAGGATGACGCAGTTCAAGGATAAATCTGCCAAAAACGCCGATAATATCAACGCCGGCCTGTTTACCTATCCCTCGCTGATGGCGGCGGACATACTGCTGTATCAGGCGGACCTGGTGCCCGTGGGCGAGGATCAGAAGCAGCACGTGGAGCTGACGCGGGATATCGCGCACCGCTTCAACACGATATACGGAGAGGTCTTCAAAATGCCCGAGCCCTGGATACCCAAGGTCGGCGCGAGGATAATGAGCCTGCAGGAGCCGGAAAACAAAATGTCGAAATCCGAGCAGGACTCCGGCGGCTGCATCTGCCTCATGGACAGTCCCGAGAGCATAATGCG
>DBWE01000092.1:4453-9310 GCA_002308315.1 Clostridiales bacterium UBA1246
AACAAGAAGGGCATAAGCAATCTGCTGAATATTTACAGCGCCGCCGCGGGGATCACCATAGCGCAGGCCGAGAAGGAGTTTGAAAACAGCGGCTACGGCGCGTTCAAGCTCGCCGTCGGCGAGGCGGTGGTGGAAATGCTCAGACCGATACGCGAGGAGGCCTCAAGACTGCTCGGCGACAGGGAATATCTCGCGGAGGTCTACAGAGACGGCGCGGCGCGCGCTGCGCAGACCGCCGAGAAGACGCTGCGCAAGGTATACAAAAAGGTAGGCTTCGTCGAACGCTGATAAAAGGAGTCGCGCTTCCGGCACGGCCGGGACGCGAGTGGGGATATGAACGAGACGATAGGCATAAATACTCTGGTCAATGTGCTCGTATCGCTGGTCGCGGCGCTGGTGATGAGCTTCGCCGCCACGCCGGTGGTCAAGATATTCGCGCAGAAGGTGGGGGCGATGGACGTCCCCAGGGACGGCAGACGCATGCACGACCATCCCATACCGCGTCTCGGCGGTCTGGCGATGTTCATGGGCTTCATACTCAGCACCCTGCTCTTCGCCAAGATAGACACGCAGGTCAGAGGTCTGCTGCTGGGCTGCATAGTCATCGTGACCACGGGCGTGATAGACGACATAGTGCCGCTGAAATGGTGGATAAAGCTGCTGCTGCAGACAGCCGCCGCCCTGATCGCCGTTTTCCACGGCATACGCATAGAGGTGCTGACCAACCCGGTGCTGTTTTCGGAAAACAACTGGCTCACGCTGGGCATGCTCTCGGTGCCGATAACGGTGATATGGATAGTCGGCGTTACCAATTCGGTCAACCTCATAGACGGGCTTGACGGGCTCGCGGTGGGCGTTTCGGCCATAGGCTCGGCGACGATGCTGGTGATAGCCCTGCTCGTGAGCGAGGCGAACGTGGCGATAATCCTCGCGGCGCTCGCGGGAGCCTGCGTGGGCTTCATGCCCTTCAACATCAATCCCGCCAAGATCTTTGCCGGGGATACCGGAGCGCTGCTGCTCGGGTACGTCCTGGCGACCATGTCGGTGATAGGCATGTTCAAGGTCTACGCCATCATCTCGTTCATAGTGCCCTTCCTGGTGCTGGCGCTGCCCCTGTTCGACACGGGCTTTGCCATTATCCGCCGCCTGCTCAGAGGACAGAGTCCCATGCATCCCGACAGAGGGCACGTCCACCACAGGCTTATCGACATGGGCTTCAGTCAGAAGCAGGCCGTCGCCATACTCTACTGCGTCAGCGCGGTATTCGGGCTCGCCGCGGTGGTGCTCGCCTCCAGCGGGGAGATGAAGGCCCTGCTGCTCGTCCTCGCCTTCGCCGCCGCGGGCGTGCTGGCGGGCTTCGTGTTCAAGACCGGACACAGAGCCCCGAAAACCGGGGACGGGGAAAACGCGGCGGTCGGCGCGCCGGACTCCGGCAAGGACGACGGACGTTCTTCATAAAGGAGAAAAATGAACAACAGGCGCAGGATAACCGTATTTGCCATAATCTCGGCCATGCTCATCGCTCTCAGCGTGCTGCTCGCTCTGGTCTTCACCAACAGGGGCGGGACGGCTGAGCTGATCCTGCCGGATACGCAGCTTCCGATCTCGGCGAGCGATGATCCCGACGCCGACCATGCTCCCATGTCGGTGGAGGTGACGCCGGACACCGTCCAGGCGGTGATACGCACGCTGAGCCGCCCCGACAGCTATTCCAGGAACGTTACCGTGGAAAGCTCCTGGGAGGGCGGCAGCGCGCAGTACAGGATAAGCAGCCGGGTCAAGGGCGGCAGGGAACGCCTGAGCGTGGAATGCGACGGCTGGGACGAGGCGAAAAACATCCTGCTCACCGAGGACGAAATAACGATATGGTACGGCTCCGACACCTCACGGCGCTATACCGCGCCCCGCCGGTCCGGGGACTCCGGGCCGGACCTCGGCGACGAGCTGGGCATGATACCCACGTATGAGGACGTGCTCGAGCTCGATCCAGACAAAATAAACGACGCGGGCTACGTCCGCCGCGACGGATGGAAGATAATGGTCGCGGCGACGGACGATATCACGGGCTGCGAACGGTATTATTACGTTTCCGTGGACACGGGCCTGCTGGAGGCCGCCGAGGTTTACGACGGAGACAGAAGGATATATCTCATGCAGGCGGGAGCGGCGGAGCTGAACGCGCCGGACGACAGCGTATTCCTCATCGATCAGGACTGAATGCTCATAACGATAAGGGCGGAGAGTATGATAAGTATCTCTTCGTCCTCTTTTTCGAGATAAAGCAGCAGAAGTATCAGTATCAGCAGCAGGTCGCCCGTATCGAGCCTGCCGCCGAGAAGACCGTCCAGCGCGCCTCTGAGCCGCGCGGCCGAGGGGAGCGGGGACGGAGCGGCGCGCTCGGGGCGGTCCTCCGCGAACGGGCGGGAGCCGCCGTCGAGGTCGGAATAGCGGTTTATATATCGGTTATACACGTCCGCCTCCGAGCTCCGGCAGCAGCTTTTTCGCCGTGCGCGCCATGCGGGCGACGTTCATCGCCTTATCCAGGCGCGCGGCGCGTTCGCTGCTGAGATAAGGACGCAGAGCGGCTATTATCCGGGCCGCGTCGCTGGTCGAGCCGTATTCGCTCATCGCCGCCGTCAGCAGCCGGGTCAGGGCGGGATCGGCGCCGGGGAAAAGCCCGCCGCCGTCCCCGGCGCCTTCGCCGTCCGCGTCGGGCCTGCTCCCCGACAGCCCCTCCGCAAGCTTTTTTATCTGCGCCATGCTTTCCGGGGAAGAAAACAGCGCGTTGAGTTTATCTTCAAGGCCGTCCGAGGCAGCCACCCCCTTTTTATTTTCCTCCGGCGCCGCGGTCGAGCAGCTGTGTAAGCTGCTTTGCCAGACGGGCGCCCTCGGCGGTGCCGAGTACGGAGCGCATCATGCTTTTCAAAGCTTCGGTATCGCCGTTTTCCACGGCGGAGGCGAGTCTGCCCTCGTCGCCGATGAGAGCCTTGACCCGCCTGCCGTCGGGTGAGTCGGCGAGCTTTTGTATGGTTTCCGCGTTTTGCTCCAGAGCGCTGCCGCCGTCTCCCATGAGGGAGCCGGCGAGCCTTCTGTAATCGCCCGACATGAAAACACCTCCCGGATGTTTATTCACGTCATTATATTCATATTATATTTGCGGGGTGCGCCGAGAATGAAAATTTTGATCCTGTCGGATTCGCACGGGATGACCGAAAAGGCGGAGAAAATGATCATGACGGAAAAGCCCGATATGCTGCTTCATCTGGGCGACCGTACGAGAGACTTCGACGCGCTCACGGAAAAGCGTCCCGGGCTCGAAGCCTACGCGGTGAAGGGAAACTGCGACCCGGGCTCCGACGCCCCGGAGCTGCTTATGCTCACGGCGGACGGCATGAAGCTGCTTATGACCCACGGACACAGGCAGGGGGTAAAGGAAGACCTGCAGAGGCTTTATTACACTGCCCTGGAACGGGGCGCGGACACGGTGCTTTTCGGACATACCCACGCGCCTTTTATGCGGGTGAGAGACGGACTGACGATGCTCAATCCCGGGGCGGCGGCGGATGGGCGCTACGCGGTGATCGAAAACGGCAAAGCGGAGCTCAGAAGGATATGAGCCATGAGTAAGAAGAACGTCCCGGCGGCGCTGAGGCTCGCCGCGAGGTATCTGCCGCTGCTGATCATGGCGGCGGGGGCGGCGCTGAGGCTGGCGGGCATAGTCTCCTTTCCGCCGGGCCTCAATCAGGACGAGGCCTCGGCCGGCTACGACGCCTGGGCGATACTCAATTACGGGATCGACAGGGCGGGCTGCCGCCTGCCGGTGCTGCTGACGGCCTGGGGCAGCGGACAGAACGCCCTTTATTCGTACCTCGCGATGCCCTTCATCGCGCTGCTCGGCCCGGGGAAGCTCGCGCTGAGACTGCCCGCCGCGCTTCTGGGCTGCGCCTCGCTGCCGCTGTTTTATCATGCCGCCGAACGCACGGCGGGGAGAAAGACCGCGCTGTGGACGCTGGCGGCGCTGGCCTTCGATCCCTGGCACATAATGCTCAGCCGCTGGGCGCTGGAAAGCAACATACTGCCCTTCTTCCTGCTGCTCGGGGTCTCGCTGCTGATAAGCTCGGAGAAACGGCCCGGGCTTCTGCCGGCGGCCGCCGCGGCCTTCGCCCTGGCCCTGTACGCCTACGGCACGGCCTTTATTTTCCTGCCGTTTTTCCTCACGGCGTCCTGCGCCGTGCTGATACGCGGGAAAAGGATCGGCGCGCGGTATATCCTCATGTCCGCGGCGGTCTTCGCGCTGATCGCCGCGCCGGTGACGCTGTGCAACGTGCGAAACGTGCTGAAAATGGACGAAACGAGCCTGCTGGGGCTGACCCTGCCGCGCCTTACGCAGACCAGACAGAGCGAGACGGCGTCGTTTTCGGCGGCGAACTTCGCTTCGCTGCTGAAGCTGCTGCTGCGGCAGGACGACGGGCTTCCGTGGAACAGCCCCGGGGGCTTCGGGCAGCTGTATTCCGTGCCGGGCCTGCTTTTCGCGCTGCTCGGGCTGGGGGAATACGTTTACCGGCTGCGCGCCAAAAAGACGGAAAGGGGGGAAATATACGTTTTCATCGCCCTTTGCTCGTCGCTGGCGGCGTCGTTTTTCATCCGGGTGAACGTCAACAGAATGAATATGATATACCTGCCGCTGATATGGTATCAGGGCAGGGGACTGAGTCTGACCGGCAGACGGATCGCCCTTTCGGCGGCGCAGGCGGCGGCCCTGCTCACGGCGGCCGGGCTGTTCGCGGGCTTTTATTTCGGCGCGTATGCCCAAAGGCTTTCTCCGCTGTTTTTCGGGGGCCTGGGCGAGGCGATAGA
>DBWE01000196.1 GCA_002308315.1 Clostridiales bacterium UBA1246
CTTGTCAATCCCTTTTTTGCGTTTTTTTCGAGAAAGATACGCCTCTTTTTGAAAGCAAAAGCAATGATTTTTCCGCGCCGCTGTGCTATAATGTATCATTATATATTATATGGCGGACAATCGGCGGCGCGAAAGGACGGGAAATGCTTAAATTCATACTTGCGGACACGGACGGCGCGGGCTTTAAGAAGATCGCGGAGCTGATGCGGCGCCGTATGGACGCCGGCTCGGGCGACATGGTGCTGCTCGTGCCGGAGCAGCTGTCCCACGGGGCGGAAAGAGAGCTGGCGGGAGAATGCGGCGGCAGGGCGTGCATGTACGCCGAGGTGCTGAGCTTCACCCGTCTGTATACCCGCGTGGCCGCGCAGACGGGCGGGCTTGCCGACCCCGTGCCGGACAAGGGCGGAAAGCTGCTGCTGCTCAGCCTTGCCATGGAGGCGGCGTCGCCGCGGCTGCGCCATTACGGAGACCGCGGACGCCGCGCGGAATTCCTGATGATGCTGCTGGACGCGCTGGAGGAGCTGAACGGCTCGTCTATCGACGCCGAGGCGCTGATGAAGGCGAGCGGGGAGGCCTCCGGAACCGTCGCGGGCAAGCTGCACGATCTGGCCGTGACGGCCGAGGCTTACGGCGCCGTGCTCGAGCGCAGTCTCGGAGACAGCCGCGACAGGATACGCCGGCTGGCCGACTCGATATACGACAGCAGCGTCGGCAGCGGGGGCTTTTACATAAGCGGGTTCAGCGATTTCACGTCGGCGGAGCTCTCCGTTCTGGACGCGGTGCTGCGCAGGGGCACGGACGTGACCGTGGCGCTGGCCTTCCGCCCCGGCGGGGGAGAGCATTTCAGACTGACCGAGCGCACGTATTTCGCGCTGAAGGAAGCGGCGGAAAAGCGTTTCGTGCAGGTGGAGACGACGGCGCTGCCGAAGGCGGAGGAAAGCGCGCTTTCCCGCCTGCGCGACGGACTTTACGATCACGGCGCGGGGACGTATGAGGGAGACTGCGGCGCGGTGGAGCTGTACAGGGCGGAGTCGCCCCTGGACGAATGCCGCCTTGCCGCGGGAAGGATACTCGAGCTGATGCGCCTCGACGAAACGCTGAGCTTTTCGGATTTCTCCGTGGCCGCCGCGGACAGCGAAAAGCTGAGCAGCTATATCCAAAGCGTTTTTTCGGATTACGGCATACCCTTTTACTCCGGGGAAAAGAGCGAACTGCGGGAAAAAAGCATCATAGCCTTCGCCCTTGAGGCGCTCGACACGGTGCGGGGCGGATGGAGCTACGGGAGCGTGTTCCGGTATCTGAAGACTGGCCTTGCCGGGCTGAGTCCGGACGAATGCGACCTGCTGGAAAACTACTGCCTTATGTGGGGCGTGCGCGGGAGCATGTGGACCCGCCCGGAGAGCTGGGACATGAACCCGAGGGGCTTCGCGAAGGAAAAGACCGAGGAGGACGAGCGGCTGCTTGAACGCATAGACGGATACCGCCGCCGCGTCGCCGGCCCCCTGGAGAGTCTGGCGGAGGATATGGAAAAAGCCGACACGGCGGGGAAGGCCGCCGCCGCTCTGTACGCTTTCTTTGAAAGAACGGAACTTGCGGGGGCGCTGGAGGAAAAGGCCGCGCGCCTGGCCCGGGCGGGCATGAGCGGGGAGGCCGCGGAGTACGCCCGGCTCTGGGACGTGCTGATAGACTGCCTTGACAGGCTTTACACCGTTCTGGGCGAAACGCCCATGAACGCGGATGAATTCAGAAACATTCTCGAGCTGCTGCTTTCGGTATGCGATATCGGCCTTATCCCGCCGACGCTCGACAGCGTGAGCATAGGCGGGACGTCGCGGGCGAGGATGCACCGCGCCCGCTGTCTGATCGTGCTCGGTGCGGACGATACCGCGATCCCCGGCAGCTCCGACGCGGGCGGGCTGTTTTCCGAGGACGAAAAAAAGACGCTTTTCGATATGGGCATAAGGCTCATTTCCGACAGGGACGAGGCGGTCGACCGCAGGCTGTACGAGCTGTGGCAGCTGACCGCCGCGGCCTCGGAAAGGATCATTATCAGCTATTCCGGGGGGAAAAACAGCCGCCCCTCGCTGCTCATCACCCGCGCCGAGGCACTGCTCGGCAAAAAGACAGTCTCCACGGACGCCGCCGACCGCGCTTACATGGCCGCGGCGCCGGGACCGTGCTTCAGCTTCGCTCTTTCCGGCAGCGCGGAGGCGGAGGCCTGCACGGACGCGGAGCGTCTCGGAGCGGTCAGAGCGGCGGTAAGCCGCGAAAGGGGCAGACTGAGCCGGCGAAGCGTGGACAGACTGTACGGCAGGAGCATACGCCTCACCGCGTCGCGCGCTGATGATTTCAGCCAATGCCGCTTCATGTATTTCATGAAATACGGGCTCAAGGCCGATCAGCGGAAAAAGGCGGCCTTCGATCCGCCGGAGCTGGGCACCTTCGTGCATTTCGTGCTGGAAAACACGGCGCGGACGGCGAAGGAGAAGGGCGGCTTCGCCGCGCTGTCCGGCGGCGAGCTGCGTTCGCTGGTGGGAGAGTATACGGAAAAATACGTCGAGCGGTATTTTACCGGCGGCGAGCTGAACGATCCGCGCTTTGCGTATCTGTTCGCAAGGCTGCGGGAGACTGTGGACGCAATAGCGGAGGACGTCGCGGGAGAGCTTGCCGTATCGGATTTCGAGCCGCTCGATTTCGAGCTGCGCTTTGCCGACGGGGCGGACATGCCCGCGGCCCGGGCCGGAGACATAAAGATAACCGGCGTGGTGGACAGAGTGGACGGCTGGCAGGACGGCGACAGGCTGTATCTGCGCGTGGCGGACTATAAAACGGGGAAAAAGAGCTTCAGCCTTTCGGACGTACGTTACGGCCGCGGGATACAGATGCTCATATACCTTTTCGTGCTTGCCGAGCACGGGAGGAAGCGTTACGGCCGGGAGGTGGTCCCCGCGGGAGTGCTGTACTGTCCCGCGAGGGACGTCACGGTCGCCCTGCCGAGAAACGCGACGGACGAGGAGATAGCCGAGGAGCGCAGAAAAAAGCTGAAGCGCAGCGGACTGATACTTGCCGACGAAAGAGTGGTCGGCGCGATGGAGAACGACGGCGATACGGTATATCTGCCCGTGGAATTCAAAAAGGGAGAGCTTCGGGGCAGCATAGCGGGAGAGGGGCAGCTGGCAGAGCTGAGCCGCTACGTGGACGGGCTGCTCGCGGAGATGGGCCGCTGCATGAACGAGGGGCGCATAGAGGCAAATCCCCTGTTCAAGGGCAAGGAGAGCCCCTGCGATTACTGCCCCTATACGGAGGCCTGCGCCTTTGACGAGAGCAGGGACGGACCGAGGCTGCAGCGTAATCTGAAAGACGCGGAATTCTGGCGGGAAATAAGCGCGGGAGGGGGCGGCGAAAACGGCTGAGTTCGATTTTACCCCGGCGCAGGCCGCGGCGATAGAGCACCGCGGCGGGCCGCTGCTGATAAGCGCGGGAGCCGGCTCGGGAAAGACCCGCGTGCTGGTGGAAAGACTGCTGAACATCGTGGAAAAAGAGGGAACGGACATAGACCGCTTCCTTGTCATAACCTTCACCCGCGCCGCGGCGGAGGAGCTGCGGGGCAGGATACTCGAAAGACTGTATCAGCGGCTCGCGCTGCAGCCCGGCAGCGCGCATCTCAGACGGCAGACCGCTCTGGTATACAGGGCGCAGATAAGCACGATACACGGCTTCTGCGGAGCGATACTGCGGGAAAACGCGCAGCTGTGCGGCATCCGGGCGGATTTCCGTCAGCTGGACGATACGGAGGCCGAGGTGATCAGGAGCGAGGTGCTCGACGGCGTGCTGGCGGAGAGATACCGGGAAATGACGGACGGCTTCCGCGCCCTTGCCGACACACTCGGAGCCGGGCGCGACGACAGGACGCTCGTCAGAACGGTCAAGGACTGCTACGAGTCGATACAGGGCCACCCCTATCCGGAAAAATGGCTCGGGCAGCGCATAGCCGAGCCGGTATTCGACGGCGACGCGGGGAAAACGCCCTGGGGGGCGCTGCTGCTGCGCCGCGCGGAGGACCGCTGCTCCTTCTGGCTCAGACGCATGGAGCAGGCGCTGGCTATCGTCATGGCCGACGGCGACGCCGCGGCCGCCTACGGTCCCTCTTTCGGGGAAACGGCGGAGTCGATCGAAAAGCTGCTCGGCGCCGTCAGGGAGGGCTGGGACAGCGCGTACCGCTGTGAAGAGCCCGTTTTCCCGAGGCTCAGGCCGCTGAAGAAGACAAGCGCCGAGCTTGACCGGGCAAAGCTGATCCGTGAAAAATGCAAAAGAGCCATGGGTCTGCTGAAAAAAACCTTCGATACCGACAGCGCGGGACACAGGGAGGACCTCATGGCGGTCAAGCCGTGCACCGACGAGCTTTTCAGACTCGTAACGGATTTTTCCGCGGCTTACGGAGAAGAAAAGAAGAAGCGCGGGGCGCTGGATTTCAACGATCTCGAGCACATGGCGCTGCGCCTGCTCACCGATGAGGACGGGAAGCCGAACGAACAGGCCGCGGAGATCGCCGCCCGCTACCGCGAGGTGCTGGTCGACGAATATCAGGACTGCAACCGCGTTCAGGACGCGATATTCTCCGCCGTGTGCGGAAACGGGAATATCACCATGGTCGGCGACGTCAAGCAGTCGATCTANNTTCAGACTTGCCGATCCGTCGATATTCCTTGAAAAATACAGGCGCTTTTCCGACGAGCCCTCCCCGGAGGGCCGCCGCATAGTCCTCGCGGACAACTTCCGTTCCGCCGAAGGGGTCATCGACGCGGTCAACGGCCTTTTCGGGCTCATAATGACGCGCGGGCTGGGAGAGCTGGACTACGCGGGACACGAGGAGCTGCGCTGCCGGGCGGCCGATAACGCGGAGGGAGCGGGAGAGCGGTTCGAGCTGCATCTGCTCAACGTCGGCGGCGACAGACTTGCCGACGAGGCGGAGTATACGGCCGGACTGATCGAAAAGCTGCTTTCTTCCGGCATGACGGCGGAGGGCAGGCCCCTGAGGCCGGAGGACATAGCCATACTGTTCAGGGCGGCCAAGGGCAAGGAAAAGATCTACGCCGCCGCGCTGGAGAGACGGGGAATAGACTCGCGCAGTCAGAGAGCCGAGGAGGACATACGGGAAAGACGGGAGGTGCTCTGCGCGCTTTCGATACTGCAGATCACGGACAATCCCCGTCAGGATATCCCGCTCATAGCCGCGCTGCGCTCGCCCGTTTGGGGCTTTACCGCGGACGAGCTTGCCGAGATACGCGCGGTGAAAAAAGAAGGCTGCTTTTACGAGGCGCTTACCGACGCCGCGCGCGGAGACGGAGAGGAGACCGCGGCGTGCCGGGAAAAATGCGCGGCGTTTATTTCGCAGCTGGAGGATTTCCGCCTGTGCGCCTCGGATATGCCCACGGACAGACTGCTGGGGTATATATATGAAAAGACCATGCTGCCCGCCATAGCGGAGGCGGAGAAGCCCGGCTCCTCGGAGGGCCTGTACGCGCTGCTCGACTATGCCCGCAGCTATGAAAGATCGGGATACAGAGGCCTGTTCAGCTTCGTAAATCAGATCAGGGAGGCGGCGGAAAACGGCGGCGTGAAGCTGCCCGGCTCCGGAGGCGGCAGCAGGGGCGTGCTCATAAGCTCGGTTCACAACTCCAAGGGCCTGGAATACCCCGTCGTGGTGCTGGCCGATCTCTCTTCGCAGTTCAACAAGGCCGATATCAGAAAGCCTCTGCTCATTCACCCGGAGCTCGGAGCGGGCGGCAAAAGGACGGACAAGCTGCGCGGCATCGAATATCCGACGCTGCCGAAGCTCGCCATCGCCGCGCAGACGGACAACGAGCTGCTGTCCGAGGAGATGCGCATACTCTACGTCGCCATGACGCGGGCAAAGTACAAGCTGCTGGCGATATGCTCTGCCAACGACGCGGACGCCGCCCTTCAGTCCGCCGCGGCGACCGCGGAGGGCGGCGCCGAATACCAGGAGCTGGAGAGCGCCAGATCCTCGGCGGCATGGCTGCTCACCGCCGCGGCGGCGCTGGGCAGGCCCGTCATACGCGCGGAGGCCGCCGGGGACGCCGGGGAGGGCGAAAGAGAAGAAAGGGAAGAAGGGAAGCCCGCCTTTGACGGAGAGCTTGCCGAAAGGATAAAGCGGAGCCTCGCCTGGAGCTACTCCCGCATCGCGGACACCCGTCTGCCTTCCAAGCTGACGGCCACGGAGCTCAAGGGCGGCGCCGCCGCGGCGGAGGCCGCCGAGGAGGCGGAGAGCCTGCCCCCCGCATGGAAGGCCGGGACGCTGAGAAGACCGGCGTTCGTAAGCGAGCGGCAGGGCCTGACCGCCGCCGAAAAGGGTACGGCGCTGCACCTCGTGATGCAGTATATCGACTACGGCCGCTGCGGCTCCGCCGCGGAGATCGAGGCCGAGAAGGAGCGGCTGCTGGCGGAGAGAACGGTCACCGCCCGGCAGGCGGAGGCGGCGCCGGCGGAAAAGATACTCGCCTTTTTCGAGTCGCCTCTCGGCAAAAGGGTGATGAAAGCCGACAGGGTAACGAGAGAATTCAAGTTTTCGCTGCTCGTGCCCGCCTCGGAGTATTATCCGGAGGGAAAAGGAAAGATACTGCTCCAGGGCGTGGTGGACTGCT
>DBWE01000094.1:0-629 GCA_002308315.1 Clostridiales bacterium UBA1246
AAAGGCAACGATCAGGTCCGTTTCGAGCTTGCCATCAAGTATTTCGCGCCCGATATGAAAATAATCGCGCCCTGGCGCATATGGGACATCAAAAGCCGCGAAGAGGAGATCGACTATGCCGAGGCTCACAATATACCCCTCAAAATAAACCGTCAGACTAACTACTCCAAGGACAAAAACCTCTGGCATCTCAGTCATGAGGGACTCGACCTTGAAGACCCCGCGAACGAGCCTCAGTACAACAAAAAGGGCTTTCTTGAAATGTCGGTGAGCCCCGAGCAGGCGCCCGATACTCCGACCTACGTGGAGATAGAATTCGAAAAAGGCGTTCCCGTAGCCGTTGACGGCGAGAGGATGAAAGGCAGCGATATCATCCGCAGGCTCAATAAGCTCGGCGGAGAAAACGGAATAGGTCTTCTGGATCTGGTCGAAAACCGTCTCGTCGGAATGAAGAGCCGAGGCGTATATGAGACTCCGGGCGGCACGATACTCTATCATGCCCACAAAGTCCTCGAGACCATCACCGTAGACCGCGACACGGCTCATCTCATGACCCGCCTGGGCGTGGAGTTTGCCGAGCTGGTCTACAACGGACTGTGGTTCTCGACAAAGCGCAGGGCGCTCAGCGC
>DBWE01000094.1:713-10303 GCA_002308315.1 Clostridiales bacterium UBA1246
GATATAGCCACGTTCGGCGAAAGCGACTATAAGCAGGCAGACGCCGAGGGCTTTATAAATCTCTTCGGTCTGCCGCTCAAGGTATCCGCTCTCCGTGATCAGGGGAGGCTGAAAAAGTGAAACTCTGGTCGGGTCGTTTTGACAGCGACAGCGCCGGCATAACGGACGAGATCAATTCCTCCATCGACTTTGACAGCCGTCTGTATGCCGAGGACATCGAGGGCAGCCGTGCTCACGCCGCAATGCTTGCCGTGCAGGGCATCATATCCCCGACCGACGCCGACCGGATCATCGAGGGGCTTGACTCCATTCTTGCGGACATTGAGAGCGGGAAAGTCAGCTTTACCCGGGACAACGAAGATATACACATGAATATCGAGGCGCTGCTGACTCAACGTATCGGAGAAGCCGGGAAGCGTCTTCATACCGCCCGCAGCCGCAACGACCAGGTCGCTCTCGATATACGTCTGTATCTGAAAAAGGAGATCGTTCAGACCGACAAGCTGCTGCGCGCGCTGATATCCGTCATAGCAGACCGCGCGGAAGGCGGATACGATATCATCATGCCCGCTTATACGCATCTTCAGCGCGCCCAGCCTACGACCTTTGCGCATTACATGATGGCATACGCCAACATGCTGCGCCGCGACTGCACGAGGCTTGCCGACTGTCTTGAGCGCATGGATTATTCGCCTCTCGGAAGCGGCGCGCTTACCTCGACCACATATCCGATCGACCGCCGTCTCGTCGCCAGGGCCCTCGGCTTCCGCGGGATCACGGAAAACAGTCTTGACGGCGTTTCCGACCGCGATTTTGCCGTGGAGCTGCTGTCGGACCTCTCGATCGTAATGATGCACCTGTCCCGCTTTGCGGAAGAGCTTATACTGTGGAGCTCCTGGGAATTCAAATTCATAGAGATGGACGACGCTTTTTCGACCGGCTCGTCGATCATGCCGCAAAAGAAAAATCCCGACGTTGCCGAGCTTGTGCGCGGCAAGACCGGGAGAGTATACGGTTCTCTTATAAGTCTGCTCACCGTTCTGAAAGGACTGCCCCTTGCCTACAACAAGGATATGCAGGAAGATAAGGAGCCGCTTTTCGACGCCATAGACACCGTCAAGCTCTGCCTGCGCGCCTTCGCGCCCATGATCGCAACGATGAAGCTGCTTCCGGAGAACATGCGCCGCGCAGCGGGAGGCGGATTTATAAACGCCACGGACTGCGCCGACTGGCTGACCAAAAAGGGCGTTCCCTTCCGCGACGCGTATACCGTCACAGGCAAGCTCGTCAACCACTGCATAAAGGAAGGGAAGACCCTTGAAGAGCTTTCCGTCGATGAACTCAGGGCCTTCTCCCCTGTCTTTGACGAAAGCATATTCGAGGCGATCAGGCTCGAGAACTGCGTTGAGGCGCGCATAGCCGAGGGCGGGCCGAGCAGGACCTCCGTCGAAGCGCAGCTGCGCTCGATCCGCGATTTTCTTGAAACAAGCTGAATGCTTCACGGCAATAATATACGGCACATCCCACGGCAGAGGCATGGGATGTGCCGTAATTATTTATCGTTCCATCAGCCGAAAACGTACAAGCATCACAACAAGTCCCGCGGCGAGCATTATCGCTCCGAGGCATATAAAAGTCCCGAAGCATCCGGGCTTATGAGAGCGCGATTTTACGAAATCGCCGTAACTGATATAGTCCTCTTTTGTTCGCCTGAAGAATTCGGCGATGTTGTGAGTCAGATAGAACAGCCCGTCGAAAGCCCCCTTATGGGAAAAGTAAAGTATAATGCCCCACAGGAGATATCCGAGCCCGACCTCGGTAAGAGCGTCGCAAACGCACAGCATTATACGCCGCTGCGCATGGACGGTGCCTGCCATACGCGCGAAGAATGCCGCAGCGCACAAAACCGCAGCCGCAATGACGACAGCGGCTTTTTTGCCGCGTTTATTCAGGCGGGAAACCTTTTCGCTCATGATGGTATTTCCTCTTTATCGGCAACTCAACCGTCGGCGCTGTTTCCCGTAAACAGCGCCGACGGTCTTTTTGCGCGTTTTTATATTGCCAGCTCGCAGCGGTTGATATAATCCTCCTGATCCTCAAAGGGAAGATGAGTAAAGTATGCCGAGAAGCCCGCGATTCTGACGATCAGATCCTGATAATCGGCGGGGTTTGCCTGCGCCGCGCGAAGCACTGCAGTATCTGCGACGGTAAAGTGCAGCTGCATTCCGCCGAGCTCTCTGAAATATGTCTCGATAAGATCCCTGACCTTGGCGGTTGCTTCCTCTCCCTTGACCGAGTTGGCGTCAAAGCGCAGATTGATGGCTCCGCCGCAGCGGAATTTATCGAACTCGAGCGTTGAAACGCTCTTGATGTATGACAGCGGACCGTTGCGTACCATTGCCTGACGCGGATCGTTCGGCCCGGCAAGAGGCTCGCCTGCCCTGCGTCCGTCCGGCGTAGCCGCCGTGTTCTTGCCGACAAGTACGAAGGCCAGGTCATTGGCTCCGCCGTTCATCGCGCCGTCGTAGGGGCAGCAGCGGCTGTTGAAATAATCAAGCCAAAGGCTGCTGGACCATCTTGCGAGCTCATCGACCTCGGGAACGTCGTTGCCGTAAAAATCCACCTTATTGAGTATATATTGATGCAGCTTCTCGTAGCCCTCCCAGTTGGCGCAAAGCGCGTCGTACAATTCCCGGGCGGAAACGATCTTCTCGTCGAAGCAAAGCTTTTTTATCACCATCAGACTGTCGGCACAGTTGGCAATATTGCGCGTCATGGCGCCCATGGCATAGTATTTTGCTCCGCCCCATGTTACGTCTTTGCCCGACTCAACACAGCCTTCGGTCATGACGGACGCGCTGATACACGGGAAATCCTGATCGAACACAAGCGCATTGAGCTGGTATATCTTCGCCTCGTAATCGAGGTAATACTTTACCTGGTGTTCAAATTCCTTCAGCAGCTCGTCAAAGCTCTCGTACTCATACAGCTTTTTGCAGGGCACCCAGCCTTCAACGCCCGTCATCGGATTGACGTTACCGTATATGCACATGTTCAAAACCGGTATCAGACCGAAGCCTCCCCAATGACCTGCGCTTCCTACAAAAGGCCACTCCTTCCCGCATACGGCGGGCTCCACGCACCCCACGATACCGTAATCGCGCGCATCCTCAAGGCTGCGGCCTTTTTCAAGCATCTGCCTGATGATAACTTCGTCGTTGTTGAACTGCGGTATCCCTCCGAGACGTTTGCTTGTTTCTATTCCGAGCGCCCAAATCTCATCGGGAGTATATTCGTTTATTCGGAGCGCAATGCTCGGCTCGGCCACCTTCAGGCGATAATAGGCAAGCAGGATCATCTTTGTGGCCGTATTGTATTCGCCGGTCCCGTCCGCCTTCATTCCGCCGACGGTAATATTCATTCCGCCGGTCACATTCTGATCCTTTCCGAGAGTATCAAAGAGGTTGCGGCCCTGCTCGTGCATTTTGAAAATCTCGTCATTTTCGGGATAAGTGCAGAGGACGAGCAGATCGCCCGTGTGAAGGATATAAGCGTCGCAAAGCTCCTGCGCCTGCTCCTCGGTAAGAGTGCCGTTTTTCAGATCGTTTTCAAGCAGTTCTCCTATATACTTGTCTATACGCGCCGGAGAATCGCCCACATGCGCTCCGTCGGCCGAAAGCAGATACTGATAGAAAAAAATGCTCTGAAAACCCTCCCAAAGATTTCTCGCCGGATGCTCGGGGATCCACTCGCAGGAGTCCGCCATACGCAGAAGCACTTCCCTGCGCTCGGGAGACGCCGTTTCGGCTTTTTTCCGGCACGCCTCCGCATAACGGTGCGCCATGAGGATGACCGCGTCGCAGGTCTTGATAACGGCTCGGTAGAAAGGATGAGAGCGCGCAGTCTCGGTAGTGATGTGCGCGTCGATCTCGGCAAGCTTTTCCACAGCCATTTGCCTTACGGCTCCGAAGCCGACTTTGACTACCTTGTCATAATTCGGAATGAAATGCCCCTGGTAGGTAATGAAGGTGGAATACATATCGGCGTCTATTACGCCGTTTCCGAACTTTTCATAAAGGTCGGGCGTCATCAGTCCGCGTACATGAGCGCTTATGTCTCGCTCTCTCCACCATGCCGCGGCGTCGAGGAGATACTGTCTTTCATCATCGTCTACCCACACGCAGTTCGGGACCTGCCAGGCCCTGCGGAAACGCTCGTCGGTATCTCCGAAGCATCTGGGTATCCAGTTCGGATCGGTCGCTTCGATATCAAAATGCAGCGTACGCGCCCACGGACCGTTTCCGCCGAGGAATATCTCGTCATCCTCAATATTTATCTCGCGCGTGGCGCACCACTGATAAAGATAGCCCGCTCTCTTCAAGATCGGGTATTCGGCTTCATGAGATTTATAATATTCGGTGATTATTCTGTTTCGCTCGGTATTCAGGCGAAGGTGATTGTTGCTCCATTCGCGTTTTTCCTGCAGCTTCTTGATGGCCGGAGAAATCGGAACATCGAAATTCATAAATAATCCTCCTCTTCAACGCAAATAAAAAACGCTTTATTCTTTCGGACGGATCAGTGTATCTGACAATTCAGCCCGCAGCTTTTGAAAATATCAAGAATTTGCGCCATACGGCTATCATCCGGCGCTTCAACGTTTTTCAGCTTGTATTCCCTGCCGAGTCTGGCATACTTGCCTTTTCCGGTTGCGTGATAGGGTAAAAGCTGAACAAGCTTTACGCTCTCTCCGAGAGAGACGCAGAATTCCGCGGCTTTTCCGAGGAGCTCTTCCCTGTCGTTCAGCTTCGGTATCACAGGGATGCGTATTTGGAGCGCCGCCCCGTTTTCTGCGAGGAAGCGCGCGTTTTCAAGTATGAGTTCATTGGGCACGCCGGTAAGACGCTCATGGAGAGCCGAGTCCATGCACTTCAAATCATATAGGAAAAGGTCTGTATACGGCATTATTTTCGCAAAATGCTCCTCGGGAGCAAAACCGGTAGTATCAAGACAGACGTGTATGCCCGCTTCTTTCAGCCTGACGGAAAGCTCGTAGGTAAAATCGAATTGGCTCATCGCCTCGCCGCCGGATATGGTCACGCCACCGCCGTTTTTAAAGAAAATCCTGTCTCGAAGAAGGCGCTCGAAAACCTCTCCGACCGCAGCGTCTTTTCCCGCGGTATACAAAGCGCCGGGCAGACATGCCTCTGCGCATTTAAGACAGCGCGTGCATTTTTCCCTGTCAATGCTCACCTTTCGTACCGCTGCGCCGCTTCCCGGAAATTCGCCGCCCGGCTCATCCGCTGACAACGCTCCCGCGGGACATGCCGAAACACAGGAATTATCGCATTCTTTGACCCCGACGCACTTTACGTCGAGATATCCCAGCTCGAACCCGAAATCCTGAGACTCCGGGCTGTGACACCACAAGCAGCGCAGCGGGCAGCCTTTCAAATATACCGTCGTGCGTACTCCGGGCCCGTCGTGTACCGCGTATCCCTGAATATCGTAGATCCGGCCGACTGCTCCGCGGGATTTATAATCGTTCATTTTTCGCTCCGTACCTCAAGCGTTTTTTTCATTCCGCTGCCGCACGGCGGCAGCGGAATGAAAACGGTCCGTATTATTTACTTGTCCATTGCCGGCACGTTTTTCTGCGTATTGAATACCGGATGGCTGGCAATAAAGGCAAATTCGGCAAAGAACCTCTCATTGGGCTCTTCGTCCGGAATTGCTCTGCAGATAGCGTCAAAGCGTTCCTGCAGTCCGCCCTTGAATTCCGGATGAGTAAAAATATACAGATCCCCGCGCTTTATGCCGCGAAGTACGCGTCTGCCGGCGTCGTCCGGCGAATGAGTAACGGAATGGTCGTAATCCGGAAGAGTATTGGATTCGGTCGCTTCCGCGACAATGCGGTCTTTACCCATCAGGATATCTGAAACAGCGGTGGAATTTGCTCCGAGGGCCGTATCATGCGGGCCGGGGCAAAAGACGCTGAAGCCCACACTGCCGCCCATATGGTCTTCCGCAAGCGATTCCATAACGGCCACCACGGCCGCTTTGGTAAAGTTATAGATGTCGCATTTTGCCGACGGCAGTATGCCCGACATCGAAGCGGTACTTACGATATGCGCCTCTTCCCCGTGACGGAGCATGTGCGGCAGAATAAGCTGTATTCCGTTTATCACGCCGATAAGATTAACGTTTATGCCGAGCTGCACCTCTTCAAACGTGACCTCGTCAAGGGGGCCCGCGGCGCAGGTCACTCCGGCGTTATTGACAAGCAGGTGTATATTCCCGAACTTCTTTTCGGCTTCCTCGACGGCCTTTGCATATTCCGCTCTGTCCGAAACATTCAGACGCAGCGCAAGAACCGGCCATGAGTTTTTTTCAAAAAGCGCTTTTGCATCGTCAAGGACAGACTGACGCAGGTCTGCCATCACTACGTTCATTCCCTCGGCCGCGCAGGCTTTGGCGATGCCGAGGCCGAGGCCGCTGGCGCCTCCGGTGATAAAAGCCGTCTTTCCTTTGAAATCTCTCATCATTATCCGCCCTTCTTTCTGTTTGCGGCAATATAATCATTGTCGGCGCGGGCAAGTCCGAAGGGTTCCACTCCGTCCTTGAGTTCATAGAACTCAAATATCCTCGTGGGATCGCTGGATGCATATTTTGTTTTTTCCAGACGTTCTTTCTCGGGAAGCATATAAAGATGAAGTTTATTATTCTCATTTTCAAGCCAGTCAAGGCTGTCTTTTTCGTCATGGAAGGGCATGATAAGTACGCGGTCTTCTTCTATGCCCTTTTTCATCACTTCGGCCAAATCAATCGGATCCTGACCCGTGGCATGCACGGTCCTGAGCATCGCCACGGTTTTTTCATTAACGTTATATCCGGTATTGCGAAGATTTTCCGGCCGATAAAGTTCACAGCTTCCTATATTGGAATTGATGTTCCACGGACACAGCACGGAAGCATGTCCGCCGTAAGCGGGCATATTATCCGCATAAGAGAACGAAAGATTGATAACGGCCGCTTTTGCGGCTGAATACGGTGCGGTATCCGGCCCGGACTCGAGTCCTCCGACCGACGCGACGTTCACGATGTGGAATTCCTCCCTCGGATTGCCGGGAGTGCCGCCGTAGGCCCGCAGTATACGCGGGACAAAGGTAACCATTCCGTTGACGACACCGTCAAAGCACACTCCGACTACCCAGTCGAAATCGTCAAATGTTGACGCTTCGGCAGGACCGAACGAGTTCACGCCCGCCGTCTGAATAAACAGATGCGGAGGTCCTCCGAATACGCTTTCAATGGTATCTGCGGCTTTTGCAAACTGCTTGCGGTCCGTAAGATCAAAGGGTATGGCAAGGATATCCGCCGCAGTGCAGCCGGCATAGTCGATGATCTCGGATACGGCTTTGTGGAGCGCGTCGGCGCGGATATCGCCGATTGCGACCTTCATTCCGGCTTTTGCAAATACCTTTGCCTGACCCAGCCCGAGACCGCTGGCTCCCCCCGTGATAAAGCATATTTTTCCCGCAAAGTTCTTCATTGTTCATACTCCTCGCACAAGCATACGATCAGGTTATGTGGGCGAAATCGATATTTCGCCCACATACGCCGTTATTCGTTTTATTTCCAGGACCAGTCGTTGTAATAGGTGTTGAAGTAAGGCACGAAATACACGCCGTCGAGATCCTTGCTGTAAGCAATTCCGCGCATGGGCTCGCAGATCGCGTACCACGCGGGAGCCGCTTCGAACAGCTCGGTCATCTCTTTGATAACGGCCATACGCTCAGCGGTGTCATGTATGCTCATGACCGTCGCGTTGAGCTCCATGAAACGGTCCTTGCCTTCGCCGAGCCACTCGCAGCCGGACAGATGCGGAACAACGGGTATCCAGCCGTTGTAGTTCTGTCCCGCGGTGTTGGTGGGAGCCTGAACGTCGCGCACGTACAGATCGTAGCCCTCCACGTCAAAGGTCAGCTGGTTGAAGGTAGCCTCGTCGTAATTGACTATCTTCACGGTCACGCCGATGGCGTTCAGGTTCTGCTGGATGACCTCAGCCAGGGTAACGTAGTCGGAAGCGCCGTTGGTGATCAGCGTAACGGTCTGTCCGGTCAACCCGGCCTTGTCGGCATACTCCTTGGCCTTGTCAACGTTATAGCCGACGGAATAAGTCTCATCCAGATTCATGCAGTCGGCGGAGAAGTCAGCCGCAGAGTTGGAGTTGGGCCAATCGCAGGGCGTAGCCTGGCCGTTGTAGGCAAGGTTGCAGGCCTGTGTCTTGTTTATGGCAAAGCATACTGCCTTTCTGGCGTCGACATTTTGGAAGATGCTGTTCTCCGTTATGTTGAACCACACTGCGGAAGCGGAGCGGTTGGGCGACTTAAGCAGCTCATAGTCGCTGAGGGTATCGACATAGTCGAGCTCCTGGAGCGGCACGCGCAGGGAAACGTCGACAGCGCCGGTCTCGAGGGAATTGATCCTCTGCGTATCCTCATCCATGCAGATGAAGTGCAGATTTTTGATAGAGGGCTTTTCACCCCAGTAATTCTCGTTGGCTGTCATATACAGATAGCTGTTTACCACATAATCGGTTACGACGTACGGGCCGGTGCCGATGGGATTTTTAGCATACTCGGCAGGATCGTAAGACTCGGCGTCGAGCATCTGCATGCAGCAGATATTGTTGTAATACGCGTAATCGAACTGTTTGAAGACCATGCGGACGGTGTAATCGTCGATCTTTCCGCAGGCTTCCCAATCAAGATGCGGGAAATACGGATACTGTCCGGCGGTGTTGTTGCACAGATCAAGAGTGAACATAAAGTCGTCGGCATTAAAGTCGTTGCCGTTGGAGAACTTTACGCCTTCGCGAAGGTGGAAGATCCAGGAAGTATCCGACTCCTCCTCCATGCTCGTGGCAAGAAGCCAGCGATACTCATAGGTGCCGTCGCTGTTGACCTTGTAGATGTCGCACAGAGGCTCGGCATACATTCTGGAAACCGCGGTATAGTCTCCGTAAGCCGACTCGTATGTGAAATCAAGCGTTGCATAGTCCTGGGTCAGCGCAACGGTGAGGGTGTCCTTGCCCTCGGGGGTCTTGCTCTCTTCTCCGGAAACGTCGGGGGTCTTTGCGCCGTCGTTGTTCGAAGCATCGGGACCGTTCGTGGTGTCGGGACCGGGCTCGGAAGCGGTGCACGCGGCAAGGGAAAGCGCCAAAATTGCGATGAGAATAAATGCCAGGATCTTTTTCATGGTTTTTCCTCCTCCGTCATCTGCTTCATATGCATTTTCATTTCTTTTGACGTTCCTCCGGCGGAAAAAGTTCCCTGTGCCCGGATCTTTCAGCAGAATCTCAGCGCCGGGAATGAAAGCGCCATCATCATATAGCCTTCGCCGACAGGGTCGAAGAAAACCGTTCGGAACCATTTTTCCGCTTCCATCCCGCGGACCAGCCGGCTTTCCCCGTATACCCTTTCCGTCAGTGCGGTGACCGGCATCATCGGATCACCGAACAGATAGCTTCCGTTGCGGATCTCCACCTGCAGTGATTTATCCTTCGTCCGGACCTCATACAGGTCCGG
>DBWE01000007.1:0-9127 GCA_002308315.1 Clostridiales bacterium UBA1246
CACGCGGCCTTCTATGAGGAGATCCGCTGCCCCTCCATGCCCATGGATACCTCTCCCTTCTCCCTGCCCAGCGGCGGCGCCCCCACCGCTCCGATCCAGCCGAAGAAGGACCCCGCTCCCACGCCCGAACCGAAGCCCACTTCCTTCTTCTGCCCCAACTGCGGGACAAAGATGCCGGTCGGAACTGCCTTCTGCCCCAACTGCGGCACGAAGCTGTGAGTCCCGGCCAGCCGGTCCGCGGGCTGACGGAGCAATTCCGATTCTGATCGAGCGAGTCACACATAAGATGTGCGGAATGCGTCTTATGTGTGACTCGCTCTGCGTGTCTGCCCGGGAAAGAAACGGATGATGAAGAAAAGCTGATCCGCTGTGCTATGCCTCTTGCCGGCAGGCCTGTGCGGGGAAGCCGCGGAGGGAAGGGGAAGGCGCAGGCGCTCCGCCCGGATTCCGCGCCTGATTTTCCGGGCCGGAAGCCCACTTTCCGGCCTTGACTTTTTCCGGTTTCTCGGGTATGATAAACAATGGTGGAGAACCACCGAATCTGAGAAAAAAGGAAGTGAGATTTCATGGACGCGGGGAGTAACAGCGGCACCGTTCCGGGCCGAAGTTCCATCAGCGAGGTTCCCTTGCGTACCGGGGATCTCGCATAATTCGGCCAACGTGCCTGCTTTTCATGTTCCCTGACCGAGACCGCCGCGCTGTTGTGCGGCAGAGTGCGGAGTGCGCTGCAAGCCGCTTCGCACGGCAGAAAAAACACTGAAAAGGAGGAAAAGCAATGGCAGAACATACCGTGATCATGGAAAATACCCTGCGCAAGCTGCTGGCGGAGAAAAAGTATTCCACCCTGCGCGAAATCCTGATCACCATGAATCCGGCGGATATTGCCGCCATTTTTGATGAGCTGGAGGAGGATCGGCTGCCTCTGCTCTATCGTCTGCTGCCCAAGGAGCTGGCGGCGGATACCTTTGTTGAAATGGAGCCCGAGACCCAGGAGCTGCTCATACGCGGCTTCTCCGACTCGGAGCTCAAGGCGGTCATAGACGAGCTGTTCGTGGACGACGCGGTCGATATCGTGGAAGAGATGCCCGCGATAGTCGTGAAACGTATCCTCAAACAGGCGGATCCGGAAATGCGCAGGATGATAAACGACATCCTCAACTATCCCGAGGACTCCGCCGGCAGCATCATGACCACCGAATACGTGGACCTGCATCCGTCGATGACGGTGCTCGACGCGGTGCGCCACATCAAGAAAACAGGCGTTGACAAGGAGACCATAAACACCTGTTATGTTACCGACAGCAAGCGCTGTCTTGTCGGAATAGTATCCATACGCATGCTTATACTCGCCGACGACGAGCGCACCGTGGGAGATATCATGGAAAGCCATGTGATCTCCGTTATCACGACCGAGGACAAGGAGTCCGTCGCGCAGATGTTTGTAAAATACGCTTTTACCGCGCTGCCGGTCGTAGATAACGAGGGGCGTCTTGTGGGCATCGTGACCGCGGACGACGCCATCGACGTCCTCGTTGACGAGGCTACCGAGGATATAGAAAAGATGGCGGCCATCACGCCGTCGGACAGGCCTTATCTGAAAACGTCCGTGATCTCGATTTACGCGAACCGTATCCCCTGGCTTCTGTTGCTGATGATATCCGCCACGTTTACGTGCATGATACTGACGCATTTTGAGGATTCCCTCGCGGCTCTTGTCGTGCTTACGGCGTATATACCGATGCTGATGGATACCGGGGGCAACTCCGGCAGCCAGGCGTCCGTTACGATCATTCGCGCCCTCTCGCTCAATGAGCTTGATTTCAAGGACATATTCCGCGTCATATGGAAAGAGATCCGGGTTTCCGTCATGTGTGCGCTCACGCTCGGGGCGGTCAATTTCGTAAAACTGATGTTTTTTGACAAGGTCGGTTTTCCGGTTGCGGCGGTCATCTGTCTGACTCTCGCAGCTACCGTTCTCGTGGCCAAGATGGTCGGCTGTTCGCTCCCCATGCTTGCCAAAAGAGCGGGATTTGACCCGGCCGTGTGCGCAAGTCCGTTCATTACCACGATAGTAGACGCTTTGTCGCTGCTGATATACCTCAGCGTAGCAAGACAGATACTCGGAATATAGCAGATACGGGACGCAAAAGCGTCCCGTATCTTGTGGTTTCCCGCTCAATCGAGACGGCTGAAGACGCCGTATTTTGGACATTCCACTGTTGACAGTATCCGAATTCAGATGATATCATATTGTATGATTTTTTCAGATCGACGCTTTCTTTAATCCGGTACTGAGATGCCTGCAAGAGCGTACGTGAGGCGGTGTTTTCCGCGTCATCGCATCGACCCTGCACGGCGCTGCGGGGCCGTATTTATTTAAGGAGGTACCGCCATGAAAAAAGCCGCGGTCATCATGGGCAGCGACAGCGACCTGCCCGCAGTTGAAAAAACGATAAACACTTTAAAAGAATTCGGGATACCGACGCATGTTCACGTCTATTCAGCTCACAGGACGCCCGACGAAGCGAGAGAATTCGCTCTCGCCGCGGCTGACAACGGCTTCGGGGTGATCATAGCGGCCGCCGGAATGGCCGCTCACCTTGCCGGAGCGATGGCCGCAAACACCATCCTGCCGGTAATAGGCATACCGCTGAGCTCCTCCGTGCTTGACGGGACCGACGCGCTGCTGTCCACAGTCATGATGCCTCCGGGCGTACCGGTAGCCTCGGTCGGAATTAACGGCGCGGTGAACGCCGCGGTCCTTGCTGCCCAGATACTTGCTCTGGACGACCCGGAGCTGACCGGGCGGCTCAAAGAGTATAAAGCGTCCGCGGCGGCCAGGGTAAGGGCAAAGAATGCCGCGATAGAAGAAAAATACAACGCATGACGGGAGAATAAGGATATGCATAATTCACGTTCCGACAGTTATGCGGCCGCCGGAGTAGACATTACAGCCGGATACAGGGCCGTGGAACTAATCAAAGGTCATATTGCCAGGACAATGACCGAGGGCGCGGGAGGAATAGGCGGCTTCGGAGGATTATTCGAGCTTGATGTAAAGGGCATGGAGCATCCCGTGCTTGTCAGCGGCACCGACGGCGTCGGTACCAAGCTGAAGCTCGCTTTTCTGCAGGACAGACATGACACCGTCGGTATAGACTGCGTTGCCATGTGCGTGAACGATATTATCTGCTGCGGCGCAAAGCCGCTGTTTTTTCTTGACTACATAGCCTGCGGGAAAAACGTGCCGGAAAAGATAGCTTCCATCGTTTCGGGCGTTGCCGAAGGCTGCGTGCAGAGCGGAGCTGCGCTTATCGGCGGCGAAACGGCGGAAATGCCGGGCTTTTATCCCTCCGACGAATACGATCTTGCCGGGTTTGCGGTAGGCGTCGTGGACAAGAGTCGGATACTTGACAAGACCGCTCTTAAAAAGGGAGACGTCATGATCGCCCTCCCGTCCTCCGGAGTACATTCCAACGGCTTTTCACTCGTCAGAAAAGTGTTCGGGGAAGAGCGGCTGCGCGGAGAGCTCGGCGCGAGACTGCTTACGCCGACGAAAATATACGTCAGGCCCGTGCTTTCACTGCTCGAAAAAATAAAAGTAAAATCCATTGCTCACATAACCGGGGGCGGATTTTACGAAAACATTCCCCGCGCTCTCCCGGATGGCGCGGGCGTGAAGATAGCAAAAGCCGATATAAGAATTCCCGAGATATTCGATATCATCGCATCCGAAGGCGGGATACCCGAAAGGGACATGTTCAACACCTTCAATATGGGCGTGGGCATGTGCGTCACCTGCGCGCCCGGGGACGCCGACGAAGCGGTGCGTATACTGTGTGACGCCGGCGAAAGCGCCTATATACTCGGCGAAATAAGCGGCAGCGGGGAAGTGGAGATATGCTGAAGGTCAGGACCGCGGTCCTTGTTTCCGGAGGCGGGACCAACCTGCAGGCCTTGATCGACGCATCCGGGCGCGGCGAGCTGCCCGACGCCGAGCTTGCGCTCGTGGTTTCGAACCGAAAAAGCGCTTTTGCGCTCGAAAGGGCGGAAAAGGCAGGCATACGCGCCGAATATATCGGCAAAGACGGCTTTGAACAAAAGCTCGGGGCCTTATTGGATGAATGCGGCATAGAGCTCATCGTTCTTGCGGGTTTTTTGAAGATACTCAGCGCCGATTTCACCGAAAAATGGCCCGGACGTATCATAAACATACACCCTTCGCTGATACCGTCCTTCTGCGGAGAAGGATATTACGGCCTTCGCGTTCATGAAGAAGCTCTGAAATACGGAGTAAAGGTCACCGGAGCCACGGTGCATTATGTCAACCACATTCCCGACGGCGGCAGGATCATTTTTCAGAAGGCCGTCAACGTGCTCGAGGGCGACACGCCCGAGCTCCTTCAGCGCAGAGTAATGGAGCAGGCCGAATGGATATTGCTGCCCGAGGCAGTGGAAAAAGTTGCAAAGGAGATCCGCTATGGAAAATCTTGTTGAGACTCTGAAAAACAATTCATACCCCGGAAGAGGGATAGTCATAGGAAAAAAGAACCCCTCGCATATTCGTATCCTGTATTTCATAATGGGCCGCAGCGTAAACAGCAGAAACCGCATCTTCTCATTTACGGGAGACGGGATACGCACCGAGGCGTTCGATCCCTCCAAGCTCAGCGATCCCAGTCTGATAATCTATCATCCGGTGCGTTTTTACAACGAATATATCATAGTGACCAACGGCGATCAGACCGATACGATACGCGACTATCTCGCTGAGGGCCGTACCTTCAGCGACGCGCTCGACACTCGTCAGTTCGAGCCCGATCCCCCGAACTTTACGCCCCGCATCTCCGGGCTCATATATCCCGACCTGAGCTTTGAAATGTCGATCCTGCGCAGTTTCAATAACGGGGCGCAATGCAAGCGTATGTACTGGCACTTCGAGGACGCCTACGACGGTTCGGCGTATTTCATAAGCACCTATAAGCACGACGGGAACCCGCTTCCTTCCTTTGACACACCTCCGAGAGACGTCGCGCTTCCCGATGCTGACGAGCTGTGGCAGGCGCTTGACAAGGACAACAAGGTATCTCTCTATGCTCTGGACGTGATCGTCGAAGGCAGCAAAAGAACGATGATACAGAAGATATATAACGTCAACAAAGGCGATTGAGAAACGGAGAGGGAAAATGACTGAATTTGAACTTAAATACGGCTGCAACCCCAATCAGAAGCCGGCTCAGATCTATATGGCCGACGGAAGCGAGCTGCCTATCGAAATACTCTGCGGCAGACCGGGCTATATCAACTTTCTTGACGCCTTCAACAGCTGGCAGCTCGTAAAGGAGCTTAAGGCCGCGCTCAATTCTCCCTGCGCGGCGTCGTTCAAGCACGTCAGCCCCACCTCCGCCGCGACGGGCGAAAAGCTCTCCGACAGGCTTAAACGGGCCTGCTTCGTCGATGATATAGACGGCCTTGACGATTCGCCGCTCGCGTGCGCGTACGCAAGAGCGAGGGGCACCGACAGGATGTCCTCTTTCGGCGACTGGATCGCTCTTTCGGATCCCTGCGACGAGATCACCGCGCTGATAATCAAAAGGGAAGTGTCCGACGGCGTCATCGCTCCAGGCTTTTCCGAGGCGGCGCTTAAAATACTCAGGCAGAAGAAAAAGGGAAATTACAATATCGTAAAGATCGACCCGGACTACGTTCCGGCCGAAACGGAAACAAAACAGGTTTTCGGCGTGACCTTCCGTCAGGGCCGCAACAACTTCGTTATAAACGAGGAGCTTCTGAAGAATATCGTCACTAAAAACAAAACGCTCCCGCCGGAGGCGGTACGGGACCTCATAATATCGCTTATCACGCTCAAATATACGCAGTCCAACTCCGTTTGCTACGCCTACGGCGGGCAGGCGATAGGCGTAGGAGCCGGTCAGCAGTCCCGCATACACTGTACTCGTCTCGCCGGGGAAAAGGCCGATAAATGGCTTCTGCGGCAGACCGACAGGATACTTGATCTCAGCTTCTCCGCCGATATGGGACGGGCGGACAGAGACAATTATATCGACGTTTATATCGACGATATGGACAAAGCGGAAAAGCGCGAGCTGCTTAAGGATATAAGCGGAGTTTCCCTCGGAAGCGACGCATTTTTCCCTTTCAGCGACAATATCGAAAGAGCCCGTCAGAGCGGCGTGAGCTATGTGGCTGAGCCCGGCGGTTCGGTGCGCGACGACGCGGTAATAGAGAGCTGCGACAAGTACGGAATGGTGATGGCGTTTACGGGCATGCGCCTTTTCCATCACTGATACGGCATTCTTTTTGCTGTCTGACGGAGGTACTGTATGAAAGTTATGGTAATAGGCGGCGGGGGCAGGGAGCACGCAATAATCAAAGCCCTTAAGAAAAGTCCGGCCGTTGATGAAATATACGCGCTTCCCGGGAACGGAGGCATTGCCGCGGACGCGCGGTGCGTTGATATCGCCGCGAAGGATATCGACTCCGCCGTTCGTTTCGCGCAGGAAAACAAAATAGATTACGCCGTGGTCGCCCCGGACGATCCGCTGGTGCTCGGCGCTGTGGACGCGCTGACCGCTGCCGGCGTACCCTGCTTCGGCCCCGACAAAAAAGCCGCCGTGATAGAGGGAAGCAAGGTGTTTTCCAAAGCTCTGATGAAAAAATACGGTATCCCCACGGCGGCATACGAAAGCTTTTCGGATATGGAAAAGGCTCTTGATTACGTGCGCGGCAGGACGCCGCCGATAGTCGTCAAGGCGGACGGACTCGCTCTCGGAAAAGGCGTCGTCATAGCCGAGAGTACCGAGGAAGCCGAAAAAGCCGTGAGAGAAATGATGCAGGACAGAAAATTCGGCGACAGCGGACTCAATGTGGTAATAGAAGAATTCCTGACCGGTCCCGAAGTCTCGGTACTCGCATTTACCGACGGGAAGACGATAGCCCCCATGGTATCGTCCATGGATCATAAGCGCGCGCACGACGGCGACGAGGGACTCAATACCGGAGGCATGGGTACGATAGCGCCCAACCCGTATTATACGCCTCAGATCGCCGAGCGCTGCATGAAAGAGATCTTCGTGCCTACGATGAATGCCATGAACGCGGAGGGACGCACCTTCAAGGGCTGCCTGTATTTCGGGCTGATGCTCACGCCCTCCGGCCCCAGGGTCATAGAATACAACTGCCGTTTCGGCGACCCCGAAACGCAGGTCGTTCTCCCGCTCCTTCAGAGCGATCTGTTCGAGATAATGCGCGCAGTGACCGAAGAGAGGCTTGCCGAGGTGCCTGTGCGCTTCGGCGACGGAGCGGCATGCTGCGTTATCATGGCCTCAGACGGTTACCCTGCCTCCTATAAAAAGGGCTTCGAGATCACGGTGCCCGAGGGGCTTGACAGCGAGGTTTACGTCGCCGGGGCCGTATTGAACGGCGAGGGAAAAATGATGACCTCCGGCGGAAGGGTACTCGGCGTTTCGGCTGTGGCGGCAACACTCTCCGAGGCTATCGGGAAAGCCTACGCTGACGTTGAAAAAATAAGCTTTGAAAACGCATATTACCGCCACGATATAGGAAAACGCGCTCTCGAGGCGCCGGGGTGCTGAGATATGGTATACAGAGTATATGTTGAAAAAAGGCCGGAGCTTGCTTCGGAGGCCGAGGCGCTTAAAAACGATATCCGCAGCTTTCTCGGTATCAGATCGCTTGAACGGCTGCGTATCGTAAACCGCTATGACGCCGAGGGCATCGGCAGAGAGCTGTTTGATACGGCGGTACGGACCGTGTTTTCCGAGCCGCAGAGCGACGAGGTATATTACGACCTCTCGTCTCTTGAGACGGCGCATATTATCGCCGTCGAATTTCTGCCGGGGCAGTTTGATCAGAGAGCGGATTCCGCCGCGCAGTGCATCCAGATCATTTCGAGGCAGGACAGGCCGAATATCAAGACCGCAAAGCTCTACGCCCTTTACGGAGACCTCTCCGAAGAGGACCTCGGCAGGATAGAAAAATATCTTATAAACCCCGTCGAATCGCGCAGGGCTTCGCTCGACGCGTTCGATACGCTGATCTCGGATTATCCGATACCGGATAAGGTGCGGACGCTTGAGGGCTTTCGCGAAATGGACGAGTCGGCAATGGACAAGACCATTTCGGATTTTTCCCTTGCCATGGACCGGGAGGACCTGCGCGTATGCCGCGATTATTTCATTGACGAAGGCCGCGATCCGACCGTAACGGAGCTTAAAATGCTCGATACATACTGGTCCGATCATTGCCGTCATACCACGTTCAATACGACGATCGACAGCGTTGAGTTTTCTGACGAGCTTTTGAAGGACGCGTATAACGATTATCTCGCGGTAAGAGAAAAGCTCGGCCGTACGAAGCCCCAATGCCTGATGGACATCGGCACGATAGCCGCAAAGCTTCTGAGAAGCGACGGACGCCTCAGAGGACTTGACGAATCGGATGAAATAAACGCCTGTACGGTCAAAATAAAGGCGGACGTTGACGGCAGAGAAGAGGACTGGCTGCTGCTTTTCAAAAACGAGACCCACAATCATCCCACCGAGATAGAGCCCTTCGGCGGAGCGGCCACGTGCATCGGCGGCGCGATACGCGACCCGCTCAGCGGGCGGAGCTATGTATACGCAGCAATGCGCATTACGGGCGCGGCGGATCCCCTCAGACCCGTTTCCGAGACTCTTCCCGGCAAGCTGCCTCAGCGGAAAATAGTTACGACAGCAGCCGCGGGATACAGCTCATACGGCAATCAGATAGGCCTCGCCACCGGACTCGTCGACGAGCTGTATCATGACGGCTACGCCGCCAAGCGCATGGAGATCGGCGCCGTACTCGGCGCCGTACCGGCCGAAAACGTAAGGCGCGAAACTCCCGCGGCGGGGGACGTCGTCATCCTGCTCGGAGGACGGACCGGACGCGACGGGATCGGAGGCGCGACCGGCTCCTCAAAATCGCATACGCTCTCTTCGCTTGAACAGTGCGGCGCGGAGGTCCAAAAGGGCAATGCTCCCGAGGAAAGAAAGCTTCAGCGTCTTTTCCGCAATAAAGAAGCGGCGCGAATGATAAAGCGCTGCAACGATTTCGGCGCGGG
>DBWE01000007.1:9199-9410 GCA_002308315.1 Clostridiales bacterium UBA1246
AGCGAATCGCAGGAGCGCATGGCCGTAGTGGTCGCCCGCGAAGACGCCGAACGGTTTTGCCGCCTTGCGGACACGGAGAATCTGGAAGCGACGGTAATAGCTGAGGTCACCGAAGAGCCGAGGCTCGTTATGTATTGGCGGGGCGACAGGATCGTTGATATATCGAGAGCTTTTCTTGATACGAACGGCGCGGAGAAGCATATCGACGTAC
>DBWE01000150.1:0-1057 GCA_002308315.1 Clostridiales bacterium UBA1246
CTCCGGTCTGTCGGCGGGATTGTCCCGCCTGCTCAGGCCGCTTCTCGTCCGGCTGTTCCCTTCGGCGGCGAAAGACCCCGAGCTTCTCGGCGCGCTGTCGAAAAACGTATCCGCCAATCTGCTGGGACTCGGCAGCGCCGCCACCCCCGCGGGCATACGCGCTGCTGCCGCGATGAAAAACAGCGAGCAAGAGCTGTGCCGACTCGTGGTTTTGAACAGCGCCTCGATACAGCTCATACCCGCGTCCGTCTTTGCGCTGCGCGCCTCCGCGGGAGCCGCCGACCCCTTCGACATACTCCCCGCGGTGTGGCTGAGCTCCCTTGCCTCCGTGATCGCGGGTCTTGCCGCGGCGTATCTCATGGGGAGGAAAAAGCGATGAGCGGCGGCGCGATCGCGCTGCTCATCGCCTTTACGTCCGTATACGCGCTTATGCGCAAAACGGAGCTTTATCCGGCCCTTACCGACGGCATAGGGGCCGGGCTGAAAACGGTACTGAGCATTTTCCCTTCTCTCACCGCCATGATCTGCGCCGTATACATGCTCAGGGCCTCCGGCGCGCTCGACGCATTTTCCGCCCTGCTTTCCCCGCTGCTTTCGCGTTTGGGCATATCTCCGCGCCTCGCTCCGCTCATGCTGATACGCCCGCTCAGCGGCAGCGGCGCTCTTGCCTTCGGCTCGGAGCTGATAAGCTCTCTCGGCCCGGACTCGTTCGACGGGCGTACCGCCGCGGTGATGCTCGCGGCCTCCGAGACCACGTTTTACGTCGTTTCCGTCTACTCCTCCGGAGCGGGTGTGAAACGGCTCGGATATGCGATACCCGCGGCGCTCACAGCCGATCTGGTCGTCTATGCCGCCGCGGGTATCACCGTAAAGCTTCTGTTTTGAGCTACATTCTTTCCGGCGCGTCCACGCCGAGTATGCCGAGGGCGTTCGCCGCGGTTATTCTGACGCAGTCGGCCAGCTTCAGTCTGGCCTCGGCCACGGCTCTCTCCTCGCCGCGAATGTGCTTCGCTCCGTAAAACCGGTGGAAGCGCGACGCGAGCTCTATGAGATAGCG
>DBWE01000150.1:1147-4113 GCA_002308315.1 Clostridiales bacterium UBA1246
GGCGGCGTCGATCTCCCCCGCGGGTCTTACGGGCATGCCCTCCTCCGCCATATTCTGACACAGGCTGCATATCCTCGCGTGGGCGTACTGCACGTAATAGACCGGGTTTTCGCTGTCTCTGCGCACCGCGAGGTCCATATCGAAATCCAGATGGGTATCCGGCTTGGCGTTGAAGAAGAACCTCGCCGCGTCCCTGGGTATTTCGTCAAGCAGGTCCGAAAGGGCTATGGCCTTTCCCGTGCGCTTGGAGACCTTGACGATCTCGCCGTCGCGCATGAGTCTTACCAGCTGCATCAGCAGGAAGTGCAGCCTGTCGGGGTCGATGCCCAGCGCGGGCAGGGATTTATGGAAGCGCAGGGCGTGACCGTGGTGATCCGCGCCCCATACGTTGATGACCTTGTCGAAGCCTCTTTCGATGAATTTGTTGCGGTGATACGCCATGTCCACCGCGTAATACGTATAAAAACCGTTTGAGCGGCGCAGCACCTCGTCCTTTTCGGCGCCGAAGCGCGTCAGCTCGAACCACAGCGCTCCGTCTTTTTCGTAAGTATACCCGGCCTCGGAGAGCATGTTGACCGTTTCTGCGACGTAGCCGCTTTCATGCAGCGAGGACTCCCTGAACCACAGGTCGTATTTTATTCCGTAGCGTTCCAGGTCCCTGCGCATTTTTTCGATATTGTATTCTATGCCGAAGCGCATCATGTCGCCGCGGCGCTTTTCCTCGTCCTCGCTGAGATAAGCGTCGCCGTATTTTTCGTAAAAGAGCCTTGCTATCTCCTTTATGTCTTCTCCGTGATAGCCGTCCTCCGGGAAAACGCAGGCGTCCTCCCCTTTGAGCATCTGGATATATCGCGCCTCCACGGAGCGGGCGAACATCTCCACCTGATGTCCGGCGTCGTTTACGTAGAATTCCCGCCATACGTCGTAGCCGGCCTTTTCCAGCACCGACGCCATCGCGTCTCCGAGCACGCCGCCTCTGGCGTTGCCTATGGTCATCGTGCCGGTGGGGTTCGCGGAAACGAACTCCACCATCACGCGCTGTCCGCGGCCCTCGTCTATGCGTCCGTAATCCGCGCCCTCCTTTTCGATCTCGGCCAGCACGCGGGCGTACCACTCGTCCGAAAGGCGGAAATTGATAAAGCCCGCTCCCGCGACCTCCGCGCTGCGGAAGCTGCTGCCGTCGAGCCTGAGCTTCTCAACGAGCGCCTCGCCTATTTTGCGCGGCGCCATTCTCATGCTCTTCGCCGCCGTCATGGCGTATGAGCAGGCATAATCCCCCAGAGAGGGATCCTTGGGTATCTCCACGGTCCCTCCGAGCTCGGAGCCCGCGGGGAGAGTCCCCTCGGCGCAGGCCGCCTCATACGCCGCGCCTATCAGCAGGTCTATCTCTTTTTTCGCCGCTTCAACAAGATTGCTCATTGCTTGATTTCCTTCACGTTGATTTTAAAAATGTTCTTCCCCAGCACGATGTTGTCCACGTCCACCGAATAAACGATGTCCATTTTCAGCCCGTGCTCATCGGCGTGGGTCTTAAGGCTCTTGGTATCCACGCCCATTGTGGCGGCCCCGTAGGGGGTATCATAGAGAAACACGTTCTTTTTCCCGTCCTGGAACATCATCTGACTGTTTACGGATCCCTCGCGCGTAAGCGTGACCCTGTCCTTTTCAAGACGGAAGGTGGTCTTGGTGCCCTCCATGCCCGTAAGGCTGCTTTCCTCGTATGTGAACCAGCTTTCTTCGCCGCCGTAATGGTACTGCCCGTCGGTGACCAGCTCTATCTGCTCGTCTCCACCGTCCTGCGACGACTGAGTGCCGGAAATGGATATCAGCACGTCCTTCATATGCTCCGCTCCCTTCTTCGGGATTTTTCCCGTTCGTCCGCTCCGTATGCCGGCCGGCGTCCGCGGACACGGGTTTATTTTGTATATAATAATGCAAATTATCTGCAAGCACAAGCATAAAATGAAGCCGGGAAACAAAATATTGCATCTTTGTCCTCCGTGATGTAAAATTACCCGGCTCAGTTTAAAATTTGTTGTGGAAATCGGCGGTGTTCCATTATATAATGGTCACGTTATGAGCATTATACCGCACGAGGCCCGGAACGACGGCCGCCGCCGGTATTTTCCGAAAGGGGGTATGACCGTGAACATAGAGCTGACAGACAGAGAATTCCGCCGTCTGCTTGATATGGTCTACATAGGCAACTGGGTGCTCAACTCCGCCCGCGGGGACAACCGTCTGAAGGAATTCGACGACATCGAGTCAAAGCTTTTCGGTCTTTGCCTGAAAACCGGCATGTACTCTCTGTTCGAGGTCGTCGACGGCGAGGTGGTCCCATCCGCCGAGTTTGCCCGCGGAGGCATACACGAGGCGATCATGGAATATGAGGACGCCGTATTTTTTGACATACTCGCCGAGGAGCTTGCCCGCCGCGATATGGATTTCGCGCCTATCGACTCGTCGAATTACGGCGAGCTGAACAAGCGCATAGACGAATATATCGAGGAATTCGAGGAAAACGGCATAAACAACGTAAACGTGGATAAATAAGGATATAATACCCGCCTCCCGACCGCAGATAATACGGTCGGGAGGCTTTTTTTCCGCAAAGTAATCCGTACCTCGCCCGAGGCGGAAAAGCGCTCCGTGAAAGGAACAGAACAATGGTCAATATGACAAACGCGGAATACCGCGAATACGTAAAAAGCAAATCCCCACCCTCCGCTCTGGCCGCAGATACCTTCCGGGCCTTTCTCAGCGGCGGCGCGATATGCGTTCTCGGCCAGCTGCTTTTAAAGCTGTGGTCTCTCCGCCTCGCGGACCCCGACGAGGCCGCCGCGGCCGTCTCCGTAACGCTCGTTTTCATCGGCGCGGCTCTCACGGCCCTCGGCATATACGACAGGCTCGCCAAATTCGGCGGCGCCGGCACGCTGGTGCCCATCACCGGCTTTTCCAACGCCGTG
>DBWE01000002.1:0-3786 GCA_002308315.1 Clostridiales bacterium UBA1246
GACCACGACGCCGACGAGATCTTCACGGCCTGGGGCCGCGAGACCGGCGCGAGCCTGTCCCGCAGCCGTCTCGAGAGCATACTTGCCGCGCTGGACGACGAGACCCGCTTCGGCACGGTGCTCAGGGCGAAGGGCATAGTGCCCTCGGACGACGGAAGCTGGCTGCATTTCGACTACGTTCCGGGCGAGGCTGAGATACGCACCGGCCCCGCGGATATCACCGGGCGGCTGTGCGTGATTGGCTCGCAGCTCAACGAAGCGGCGCTGGAGGAGCTGTTCGCTTCCGCCGCGGAGGCGCGCTGATGAAGGACCTTCCCGTATATTTCTTCGAGGGCTTTCTCGACGGCGGAAAGACCACCTATATACGCCGCCTTATAAACAGCGACGATTTTCCCCGGGAAATGAAGCTGCTCTATCTGCTGTGCGAGGAGGGCGAGGAGGAGCCGGAGCTGAAGGCGGAGCGCGGCGTATACGTCGAGCGCATATCCTCTCTTGACGGCGTTACTCCCAAATATCTGCGCTCTCTCGAAAAAAAGAGCGGCTGCAACGCCGTCATGGTGGAATACAACGGCATGTGGACGACGGCGGACCTGGTGATGAAAATGCCGCCGCACTGGATAGGCGTGCGCAAATTCGTCATTGCCGACGCCGGCAGCTTCGCAAGCTACTGCGCCAACATGCGCGCTCTCGCCGCGGACAAGCTGAAGGACTGCAGCGCGGTCGTTTTCAACCGCGTAAGCGACTCCACCGACCGTCTTGCCCTTCACAGGCTGGTCAGAAGCTTTTCCCGTCTGACGGACATATTCTTCGAGCTCGAGGACGGCACGGAAACGCCGGACGAGCTGCCCGACGAGCTGCCCTACGACCTTGACGCCGACGTAGTCGAGATAGAGGACAGGGACTACGCCGAGTTCGAGCGCGATCTTTCCGAGGAGCCGGAAAAATACGACGGCAAGACCGTCCGTTTCCGCGGCTTCGCCGTGAAGGGCTCGGACTCCCGCCCCGGCCGCTTCGACTTCGGCCGGCAGGTCATGACCTGCTGCGAGGCCGACATCACCTTCCTCGCCTTTCCCGCCGTCTGCCCTCCCGAAAAGGAGCCCCGCTCCGGCAGCTGGCTGGATATGACCGCCACGGTCCGGGTGGGCGAGATACGCGGCGCCAGGATACCCGTGCTGATGATGCAGAGCGCGGACAAGCTGCCCGTGCCGGCGAATACTCTCGCCACGTTTTACTGATAAAATACTGCCTCAAAGGATAGCCGATAATGGACTGCAACCGCATCCCTTTCAGAAAAATGTTCCACTGCTGCCGTGACGACAGTCTGTTCGGTCCGCTTGACGACGCATACGTGCTGAGCGTGACCGTTGACAGGCAGGGCTCCTCCATGGCCCTTACCGTGGAGTTCTCCTCCGTGCCCGCGCCCGTCGTAGTCAGCATGATCGAGGCGGGCATAGCCGCCGAGCTCGAGCTCAATTCGGTCACGCTCACGCCCGCCGTGCCGCGCAGAAAGCCCGCTCCCGCCGGCAGGCCCGACCCCGGCCGCATGCTCTTCGGCAAAAGCATCCGCGGCCGTTCCGTGCCCATTTCCGAGCTGGATCTGGAGTCCGGCAGGACGACCGTGACCGGCGAGATATTCGGGCTGGAGCTGCGCGAGGTGCGCGGCGGCACGGCAAGCGTACTCGGCTTCAACATCACCGACAACACCGGAAGTCTCCATATATCGAAATTCCTCCGCGGCGAAGCGGATGAAAAGGGGCTGCTGCAGCTCAGGGACGGGATGTACGTTTCCGTTTCCGGCATGGTCAGCTACGACCGCTGGCACGGCGACATATCCATGGAGCCCTCGGCCGTGAGACTGATGACCCGGCCCCTGCGCGAGGATAACGCTCCCGGCGAAAAGCGCGTGGAGCTGCACATGCACAGCCGCTATTCCCAGCTCGACGCACTCACCGACATCGACGCCATGGTCGCCTCCGCCGCGCGCTGGGGCCACCGCGCCGTCGCGCTGACGGACCACGGAGTGCTTCAGGGCTTCCCGGAGCTGTGCAGCGCGGGAAAAAAACACGGGATAAAGGTCATATACGGCGTGGAGGGCTACTACGTAAACGACGTGGACGACCGCGTCGCCGTCTTCGGCGAGGGCGACGGCGGCTTTTCCGACGAGTTCGTCGCCTTTGACCTGGAGACCACCGGCCTGAGCACCGTGGACGACAGGATAACGGAGATAGGCGCCGTCATCATGAAGGACGGCCGCGAGCTCAGCCGCTTTCAGACCTTCGTGAACCCCGGCCGCCGCATACCCGACGAGGTCACGAGGCTCACGGGCATCAGCGACGCCGACGTGGCCAACGCGCCGGGCGAGGCGGAGGCCGTGAAGGCTTTTCTCGATTTCGCGGGCGGGCGGCCGCTCGTGGCGCACAACGCCGATTTCGACAGCGGCTTCATTTCCGAGGCCTGCGCCCGCCTCGGCATGAGCTTCGACGGCTTATGCTGCGATACGCTGATACTCTCGCAGAGCCTGCTGCCGCATCTGAAAAAGCACAGTCTCGATTCCGCCGCAAATCATCTTGGGCTGCCGGAGTTCCGCCATCACCGCGCCTCGGACGACGCCGTGACCTGCGGCTGGCTTTTCTTCGCCTTTCTCGACATGCTCAGGGAAAAGGGCGCGGCGAAGCTCAGCGACATTAATCCCATCGTTTCCGTCCTGCGCTCCGGCGCCGACGTACGCCGGCAGCCGAAGCACATAATCATACTGATAAAGGATCAGTCGGGAGTAAGAAATCTGTACGAGATAGTCTCCCGCTCCCATCTCGAGCATTTCAAAAAGCAGCCCATCATACCCAAGAGCCTGCTCATGAGCCTCCGCGAAGGGCTGATAATCGGCAGCGCGTGCGAAAACGGCGAGCTTTTCCGCGCCGTAACGGGACGGCGCAGCATGCGCGAGCTGAAGCGGATAGCGGAATTCTACGATTTTCTCGAAATACAGCCCCTGTGCAACAACGAATTTCTCGTGCGCGGCGGCACCGCCTCGGGCGACGAGCAGCTCCGCTCGTACAACCGCCGGGTGGTCGAGCTGGGCGAGCTTACCGGCAAGCCCGTCGTCGCCACGGGCGACGTGCATTTTCTCGAGCCCGAGCACGAGATATTCCGGCGCATACTGCTCTCGAACAAATACGAAGACTGCGACGAGCCCCTGCCTCTGTACTTCAAGACCACCGACGAGATGCTCGAGGAATTTTCATACCTCGGCAGCGACAAGGCACTGGAGGTCGTGGTGACCAACTCCAACATGATCGCCGACATGTGCGGCGAGATCGCGCCTCTGCCCACCGGTCTGTTCACTCCGAAAATAGAAAACTCCGCCCGCGATCTCGAGGACCTGGTCTACGGCAAGATGCACCGTCTCTACGGCGACGACCCCCCGGAGCTCATACGCTCCCGCGTGGAGACCGAGCTGAAGAACATCATCGGCCGCGGCTACGACGTGATATATATGAGCGCGGTGAAGCTGGTCGCCAAATCCAACGAGGCCGGATACTTAGTGGGCTCGCGAGGCTCCGTCGGCTCCTCGCTGGTGGCGTATATGTCCGGCATCACCGAGGTGAACGCCCTGCCCGCCCACTACCGCTGCCCCAAATGCCGCCACAGCGATTTTGACTCCGGCAAAGACTACGGCTGCGGTGCCGATATGCCCGACGCGGTCTGTCCCGTATGCGGCACGCCCTACGAAAAGGACGGGTACGATATACCCTTCGAGACCTTCCTCGGCTTCGGCGGCGACAAGGT
>DBWE01000002.1:3800-6370 GCA_002308315.1 Clostridiales bacterium UBA1246
TTCTCCGGCGAATATCAGGCGCAGGCCCACCGCGACACCGTGGACCTTTTCGGAGCGGATCACGTTTTCCGCGCCGGCACCATAGGCACGATAGCCGAAAAGACCGCCTACGGCTACGTTAAAAAGTACCTTGAGGAGCGCGGCAGGCAGGTAACGAAGGTGGAGGAAAACCGTCTCGCCGCCGGCCTGACCGGGGTAAAGCGCACCACCGGCCAGCATCCCGGCGGTCTGGTCGTGATCCCGCAGGACAAGTCCATTTACGATTTCTGCCCCATCCAGCACCCCGCCGACGATCCCGACACCGACATAATCACCACTCATTTCGAATATCACTCCATGGAAAGCAACCTGCTCAAGCTCGACATGCTCGGCCACGACGACCCCACCATGATACATATGCTCCAGGCCCTCACCGGCCTGAGCCTGAGCGACATACGCCTCGACGACGAGCAGACCATGCTGCTCTTCCGTACGCCCGAGGTGCTCGGCATACCGGCGGACGATCCCATAATCGGCAAAACCGGCTCCATAGCGGTGCCCGAGTTCGGCACCAGGTTCACCCGCGAAATGCTCGTGGACACTCAGCCGAAAAAGATATCCACCCTGATCCGCCTTTCCGGATTTTCCCACGGCACCGACGTATGGACGGGCAACGCGAAGGACCTCGTGGAAAGCGGCACGGCCTCCGTCGACGAGGCCATAGGCTGCCGCGACGACATCATGCTTTTCCTCATCTCCAAGGGCGTGGACGCGAAGCGCGCCTTCAAGATAATGGAGACCGTGCGCAAGGGCCGCGGGCTCACCGAGGACATGGAGAGCGATATGCGCGCCGCCGGGGTGCCCGAATGGTATATCGAGTCCTGCAAAAAAATAAAGTATCTTTTCCCCAAGGCGCACGCGGTGGCCTACGTCATGATGGCGCTGCGGATAGCCTGGTTCAAGGTGCACAGACCGCTGGAATTCTACTGCGCCTACTTCACCGTGCGCAGCCCGGCCTTCGATCTCGAGATCATGACCGGCGGCATAGATAAGGTCCGCCAGAAGATAAACGAGCTCGGCCGCCGCAGCGACCTCAAGCAGGCGGACAAGGATCTCTTCACCGCGCTGGAGGTGTGCTACGAGTTTTATCTGCGCGGCTTCTCCTTCGCGCCCATCGACCTCAAAAAATCTCTCGCCCGCGAATTCTCGATAGCGGACGGCAGGCTCGTCCCTCCCTTCACGGCCATTTCCGGCCTCGGAACGGCGGCGGCGAACGACATTTACGACCACCGCGGCGACGATTTCACCTCCATAGAGGAATTCGCGCTTGCCTGCCCCAAGGTGTCCAAGGCGCATATCGACCAGCTGCGGCAGGCCGGGGCCTTCGGCAGCATGCCCGAAACGGCGCAGCTCAGTTTTTTCTGATTGTTAAATAACAGTTCATCATTTGGACATAATATAATGATATTTTGTATACGCCTACGTAAAGGAGGGAAGTATATGAATTACGACTACGACAGATATGACCCGGCATTTGACCGCGCGGAGCCTTCCCGCGGCGCGGGGAAACGGCGCCCCTTCAGGCTCTTTGTCCTCTGCCTTGTCTGCGTCCTCATCGCCGGCGCCGTCGGTCTCGGCGCGGGGCTTTCCGTAAACGGCTGGCGCGGAGCGGCTTTCGTAAAAAAGCCGGATACCGCGTCCCTCTCCGCCGCTTCCGATACCGCTCTGACCCGGGACGGCGCCCGGGCGGACAGGACGCTCCTGCCCGCCGACGGGGACGGTCTCAGCGCCTCGGAGATATACGCGGCCAACGTGGAGGCCTGCGTGGGCGTAACTACGGAGATAACCACCACGAACATTTTCGGACAGACTACCTCCGGGGCCATTTCCGGCTCCGGCTTCATAGTCAGCCGGGACGGTTATATAGTGACCAATTACCACGTTATCGAAACGGCGGCCCTGAACGGCTATAAGGTATCGGTCGTGATGTACGACGGCAGCAGGTATGACGCCGAGATCATCTGCGGCGAGGAAAAAAACGACGTCGCGATGCTCAGGATAGACGCGTCCGATCTTCCTTCGGTGACCATCGGCGATTTTGACTCCGTAAGAGTCGGCGAAACGGTATACACCATAGGCAATCCTCTCGGCGAGCTGACCCAGACCATGACCAAGGGCATAGTCAGCGCGTTGGAGCGGAACATTTCCGTCGAACCGAACACGGTGATAACCATGTTCCAGACGGACGCCGCCATCAACAGCGGCAATTCCGGCGGTCCCGTCTTCAATTCCCGCGGCGAGGTCATAGGGATAGTCTCCGCCAAGTACAGCAAGATCGGCGTGGAGGGACTCGGCTTCGCCATTCCCATCGACGACGCCATGAAGATCCTCGAGGATCTCAGACAGTACGGCTACGTACGCGGCCGGCCTCTGCTCGGCGTAACGGTGGCGAACGCCGACATCTACGTATCGCCCGATATTTTCGGCGCGTACGTCGACAGCGTTGAAGAAGGCAGCTGCGCCGAGGCGGCCGGGATACGGAAGGGCGACGTGATAGTGGGCTTCGGCGGCGTCGTGATAAGGAGCAGGGA
>DBWE01000002.1:6411-6583 GCA_002308315.1 Clostridiales bacterium UBA1246
GTGGCTGTCACCGTGCTGCGCGCCGGGAAGACGGTCGAGCTTACCGTGACGCTCGACGAGGCCGGAAGCGCGGCATATCTCAACCGCGAGCCGGACGAAGAGGAAGAGCGCGGCTACGAAAGCTTCGGCAATTGAATATCCGATACAAAACACGTCGGGGGCCCGGTCATTC
>DBWE01000002.1:6607-14324 GCA_002308315.1 Clostridiales bacterium UBA1246
TTCTCTGAACAGCAGGGATATGCACCACAGCCCCGCCAGTCCCACAAGAGTGAATATCACGCGGCTGACGGAAGACGTCTGTCCCCCGCAGAGATACGCGACGACGTCGAATTTGAATATTCCGACACAGCCCCAGTTGAGCGCGCCGATCACGGCGAGCAGCAGGGCGATCCTGTCAATGATCATCCGATCTTCCTACCTTTCTTGCTGTCGCTCGACTAATAAGATTTCCCGATATTCGCGCAATATACGTTCTTGCTCTTGTTTATCGCCGTTTCGGGTGTTATACTTCCGAAAAAAAGGAGTTGATCTTTTGAAATATGTTCTGATCATAGGCGACGGAATGGCCGACGACCCCACCGACGTGCTCGGCGGCATGACGCCCCTTGAAAAATGCCGCAAGCCGAATATCGACCGTCTTGCCCGCGAGGGCATACTCGGCAGCGTGCGCAACTGTCCCGAGGGCCTGCCCGCCGGCAGCGACACGGCGATACTGTCCATATTCGGCTGCGACCCCCGCAAATACTACACCGGCAGGGCTCCCCTTGAGGCGGCGGCCCAGGGTATCGCGCTCACCGACGGCGACCTCGCGTTCCGCTGCAACATGATCTCTCTCGAGCAGGGCGACATGCCCTTTGAAAAACGCAGGCTGATATCCCACAGCAGCGGCGGAATAGACGGCGCACTGTCCAGAGAGCTCGCCGAGTATCTTTTTTCGCATCCGGATTTTGTCCCCTTTGCGGAAAAAGCCGGCGTCAGCGTGCATACCACGCTGTCCTACCGCCATATCGTCATCCAGAGCCGCGGCGACGGCCGCGGGCTCGTCCTCACTCCGCCCCATGACCATCTCGGGGACGAGGCCGGCCTGCATCTGCCCCGGGGAAACGACAACGCCCGCGTCCTGACCGGGCTGATGAAGCTCTCGTTCGACATACTCAGCGCCCATCCCGCCAACGTACGGCGCGTCGAGGAGGGTCTGCTGCCCGCCAACTGCATATGGTTCTGGGCCGAGGGGACGGCAGTGTCTCTGCCCTCCTTCCCCGCCGCCTACGGCAAAAAGGGCGCCGTTATCAGCGCCGTTCCTCTCTGCCACGGCATCGCGGCCCTCACGGGCCTTAAAATGATCAGCGTGGAGGGCGCCACGGGAGAAAAGGACACCAATTACGAGGGCAAGGCGGCCGCGGCCGTAAAGGCGCTCACCGAAGACGGGATGGATTTCGTCGGCGTGCACGTGGAGGCTCCCGACGAGTGCACCCACAACGGCGACACTCCGGGAAAGCTGCAGTCCATCGAGGATATCGACAGCCGCGTCGTCGCGCCCATACTGGAGGGCCTTAAGGGCACGGATTTCCGCATGCTCATACTCAGCGATCACAAGACGCTTACCGATACCCGCGGTCATGCCGGCGGCTACGTGCCGTTCATTCTCTACGACAGCCGCGGAGGCGTCGGCAGCGGGCTCGATTACAGCGAGAAAAACGGTCTCAAGGGGCCGATAGCCGAGGACGGCACGGCGCTTATGTCCATGCTCTTCGAGGTATGACGATACACGAGACGGCTTACGCCAAGCTCAATCTCAGCCTTGACGTAACGGGGCTCCTGGCGGACGGATACCACAGCGTGTCCACCGTCATGCAGAGCGTATCCCTGTGCGACGATATCGATATCAGTCCGTCGGGCAGGGGCTGGTTCGTGGAATGCGGCCTGCCCTACGTCCCCACCGGCGCGTCAAATCTTGCCGCCGAGGCCGCGGAGCTGTTCCGCTCCCGCTCGGGCGTCGGCCCGGAGGGCGGGCGCATAGATATACTGAAACGCATCCCCGTCCGCGGAGGCTTCGGAGGCGGCAGCAGCGACGCCGCGGCCGTCCTGCGCGCTCTTGACCGGGAATACGGCCGTCCTTTTGACCGCCCGGCTCTGGAAAAGCTGAGCGGGGAGCTCGGCTCCGACGTTCCGTTCTGCGTCTGCGGCGGCACCGCCCACGCGACGGGCAGGGGCGAAAGGCTCAGAGCTCTGCCCTTCCTTAAAGACTGTCATTTCATCATCTGCCGTCCTAACTTCTCCTGCTCCACCCCCGAGCTGTTCGCCGCGCTGGACCGCACGAGGCTGCGCATACACCCCGATATGCCGGGTATGCTCGACGCCGTTGAGGCGGGCGACATACAGGGCGTGGCGGTGCGCATGTTCAACGTATTCGAGGAGGTCCTTCCCCGGCGTCACGCCGAGACCGTCCGGCGCATAAAGGCCCTGCTGATCGACGCGGGAGCCCTGGGCGCCTGCATGACGGGCTCCGGCTCGGGCGTGTTCGGAGTGTTCGCGGACGAAAACAGCGCCCTGGAGGGGCTTGAACGCATGCGCGGCTCGGAATGCGAATGCTGCGCCGCGCGCACGGAGCCGCCGGCCGATATCTGACCGGCACGACCGCCCCCGCGGAAAACGACGTTTAAAAAAGCCGCCGCCGGTCAAAGATACGTTTAAGCATATCTTTGACCGGCGGTGATCTTTTATGAAAAAATGTTTTCCTCTGATTTTCTGTCTTACGCTTTTTCTGTCGCTGCTCCGCTGCGCCGATACCGAGCGCGTCGCCCGGAGCGTCTGTGCAAAAACGGTACGGCTCCACGTATGCGCCGACTCCGACGCCGACGAGGCTCAGCGGCTCAAGCTCGCCGTGCGCGACGCCGTTCTGAGCGAGCTTTCTCCCTTTCTGTCCGACTGTCCCGACGCGGACGCCGCGGCGGGACGCATAAGCGCGCTGCTGCCCCGCGCGGAAGCGGCGGCGCGGGCCTGTCTCGACGAAAACGACTGCTCTCTGCCCGTAAGGGCGAGCCTGACGGAAGAACGCTTCCCCGTGCGCCGCTATGAGGGCTTTGTCCTGCCGGCCGGGGATTACCGCGCTCTGCGCGTCAGCATAGGCAGCGGAGAGGGCAAAAACTGGTGGTGCGTGGTATTTCCTCCCCTTTGCCTTCCCTCGCTGGAACAGGACGACGGTCTGTCGGTGTTTTCCCCGGAGGAACGACGGCTGGTAAGCGAGGACGGCTATGAGCTGCGCTTTCGCATATCGGAGCTTTTCTCGGAGCTGAAAAAAATATTCGGGGCAAAGTGACCGCTTTGCCCCGATTGCTTTCGTGTATTTATTGCTCGGGTCTGTCGCCGAGTCTGCCCGAGGAGGTAATGGCCTTGTCGCGCCAGTGTCCGAACAGGTAGAAGGGCACTATCAGCGCGACGCCCACTATCATGCCCAGGCCCCAGGTCTGAAACAGGCCGAAGTAATGCTCCATGCCCACGCCTGCCTTCTCGGCAAGCTCCCTCGTGGCATAAAGGCCCGCGTCGACCGCCGCACGGCAGTCGCGGTTGAGGGGCATTATCGAAAGCAGCCAGCCCAGAGGCACGCGGACAAGAGTGCCTACCACGGAGGTAACGGCCGAGGTTATGGCGTCTCCCGCTCCTCTCAGCGCGCCGGTGAGCACGCTCTGTATGGCCATGAACACATAGAAGAAAGCCACGAAGCGCAGTCCGCGAACGCCCATCAGCAGCACCTTTTCGGTCACGCCGAAGGCCATCATTATGTACTTTCCGAACAGCACCATCAGCACCGATACCGCCAGCGTGATGCATACGGAAAGGCTCAGCGTGGTCCTGATGCCTCTGTTCACGCGCTTCATGTTGCCCGCGCCTATGTTCTGTCCCACATAGGTGGTCATGGCGTTATTGAAGCCCATCATGGGCATGATGGCAAAGCCGTCCACCTTCATCATAATGGCGTTCGCCGCGATAAAATCGGAGCTGAAGCGGTTGGAGAAGCTCTGGTTTATCAGCATGCCTCCGGAGAACGCGAGGTTCTGTACGGCGGCGGGAGCTCCGAGACGGGCTATGAGCTTCGCTATCTCGCCGTCCACCCTCAGCTTGCGGAAATTGACCTTCGCGCCGTAGATCCCGCTCGTCTGTCTCCATACCAGCAGCATGCCGGAGATGAAATGCGCTATTATGGTGGCCCAGGCCACGCCCGCGACGTCCCAGTGGAAGAACATGACGAAAACGATATCGAGCACTATGTTCAGCGCGCTGGATACCAGCAGGGCGTACAGCGGCCATTTGGAGTCTCCCAGGCCTCTGAGCATCCCGTTGAAGCCGTTGTACACCACGTTCCCGCAGGTGCCGATGAACACTATCCTCAGATATACCGCGGCGTCCTCGATGATGTTGTCGGGCGTATTCAGCGCCTCGAGTATGGGTCTTGCGAACAGCAGGCCGAGCACGGTTATCACCAGGCCCGCCAGCATTGACAGGACGAAGGTGGTGGTCATGGTGTCCTCAAGCCGACGGTGATCCTTTGCGCCCTTGTACTGCGCTATGATGATGTTGGAGCCCATGGATATGCCCATGTACAGGGCGTTGAACACCATCATAATGGGAAAGCTGGCGTTGACCGCCGCGAGACACTCCGTGCCGTTTGCGGCGAAATTGCCGACGACGATCGAGTCGACGACGTTATACAGCTGCTGCGCCAGATTGCCCGCTATGATCGGCAGGGAAAACAGCACCAGCTTCTTTGTTATCGAGCCGGTGGTAAGGTCGTTGCGTTCCCTCTCCCGGGCTATTTTTGCTTCTGAACTCATATTTATGAGCATTCCTTTCACTCGTTCAGCACGTTGCCTTCATTTTACTTATTTTTTTATACTAAACCATGACGCGCCCCGCGTCAACAAAAAATATGCAAAGTTATCCGATCCCGGCGGATATCCCGGGCGCGGGGAGAACGCGGGCCCGTCGGAGGCGGCGCCGGTCCGGACGCGGTCCACGCCTCCGTAATTTCCGGATGATAAATATTGAAAATCCGTTCCGTATGTATTATAGTTATCGTATGATACTCATCAATATTGTTCGTTCCGCCGCGCAAAGACAGCCGGCGGCTCGTGAACGGAGGGAATACGATGGAGGAAAAGCACTGTTTTCAGGCCGAGTTTTCGCCTGACCGCACGGTCGTGAAGGAAAGTTACCGGGTTACGATGATACGCTCCGCCGGTGGTATCATCAATATCGTGCTGGCGATACTGTGTCTGGGATTTGCCGTGTACCTGATATTGCCGGACCCGTGGTACATGTTGAAATACCACTCCTGGTATATCGCGTACTTCTTTTTTGTCGTCGGTTTCCTCATCGTGCGGCTGATCGTCTTGCCGGGGATATTCGCCCGCAGATATCTGCGTCGGCTGTCGGAAGTTTACGGTGACGCCCCGCAGAAGGCCGACTTCTTTTTCGACGACGACCTCATCCGCTGCCAGAGCGGCAACGGAGGGAAGCACGAAACCGCTTACGATCAGATCAGATCCGTGCATGAGACCGCCCATGCCGTCGTGCTGCGGCGAAGGCAGAACCTGTTTGAAATGCTGAACAAGGAAACCGTTCAGGGCGGGTCTGTCGAGGATCTTCTGACGTTTTTGGAAAAAAAGAACCCGAAAGCGAAGGTATACCGGAAACGCAGGACCCGCTGAACGCCGCGGAAAATAAAGTATGATCAAGGGCGCCGCAGATCGCGGCGCCCCGTTTCGTTATCCCGGTATTCAGCCTGCCTGTCTGTAAAGCTCCAGCAGCTTTTTGATCTTCTCGTGGGGATCGAGCAGCTTGCTCACGCTGATATCGTGGTTTATCGCCGCTATGATATACGCCGTGTACTTGCTGCAGTCCACCTCGAAGAACCACGGTCTCTGACGCAGCTCATCGCTGATATAGCTCATGTTCGTTCCGAAAACGCCGTCGATGAGCCCTTCCTCATAGGCCTTGTCGAACTGCCCCAGGCCGTTGGTGAAAAGCACGTAGGTGGCCGTGGCGAAAAATCTGGCGGCTTTATGGGCCTTCATGTATTCCGCGATGTCGAGCATGGACTCTCCGGAGGAAATGATATCGTCGGCGACGAGTATATTCTTTCCCTCCACGTTCTCGCCCAGGTACTCATGGGCGACGATGGGATTGCGGCCGTTGACGACCCGGGAATAGTCCCTGCGCTTGTAGAACATGCCGAGGTTCACGCCCATCACGGAGGAGTAGTACATATTGCGGTTCAGCGCGCCCTCGTCGGGGCTGACCACCATGAAGCTGTCCTTATCGGTGTTTATATCCGGGAAGTTGCGGAACATGGTCTTCAGCACCTGATAGTGGGGCATGAGGTTGTCAAAGCCCATGAGCGGCACGGCGTTCTGCACGCGGGGATCGTGAGTATCGAAGGTAACGATATTCTTCACGCCCATTGCCTGCAGCTCCTGCAGCGCCACGGCGCAGTCAAGACTCTCGCGGGAATTCCTGCGGTGCTGCCTGGAGCCGTAAAGCTGGGGCATTATCACCGTTATGGAGCTGGCCTTTCCCCCCGCGGCCTGGATTATGCGCTTGAGGTCGGCAAAATGATCGTCCGGGCTCATATGGTTGGTATTCCCGAAAAACGGATAGGTACAGCTGTAATTGCCGACGTCTATGATTATGTAGAGGTCCATTCCCCTTATGCTTTCCTTGATCAGACCCTTTCCGTCGCCGGACTGGAAGCGGGGACACTCCGCGTCGACTATGAACGTATCTCTCGCCTCGGGGCCCATGGCCGCCCACTGCACGAGATAGCTGTCTATCTTGCGCGAAAAGGACTCCGTGCCCTTCATGGCGATCAGACCGAGCTTGGCAAAATGGCTGCCTGTGTGAAAAAGCTGTTCAGCATCCAATGGGAAGACCTGCCTTTCTTAAGCGTCTCCGTATGGGACAGACGCCGTCCCGCGCTCGAAAACACGCGGATTTTGACAAAAGAATAATAATGCATAATTATGTCAAAGTCAACTGTTTTGACAGCCCGTTCCCGACGTTTTGACAGCCCGTTTCCGAAGCTTTGAACGTATTGACAACACCGCGGCGGTATGATAGGCTATGTCGAAGAAAGCCGACGTTCTTTTACACCGTTCGCTTCTTCGGCTTGAAAAAAAGGTCAGTCATACGACGCGGAGAAGATGCTCTTTCTTTTCCGTATCCGGGAGAATTCTGCAATGAGGAAAAAAGTTTCGGTATACGAAAACGGCGGCTTCGCCGTCAGGGAATTCGAGCTTCCGAAGCGTTTCGTTCTTTCCGATAATTCAGTCGTTTTGCCGGGGCTTGCCGATGTGCACGTGCATTTTCGGGAGCCCGGCTTTTCTTATAAGGAAACCGTGCTCAGCGGCTGCGCCGCGGCTCTTGCCGGAGGTTATACCACCGTGTGCACCATGCCCAATCTCTCCCCCGTGCCCGACTGCGCGGAAAACCTGCTCGCGCAGCTGCGGCTGATAAACGCCGTCGGGGGCCCGGTGCGGGTATATCCCTACGGCTCCGTTACCCGGGGCGAAAAGGGAGAGGAGCTGTCCGACATGGACGCTCTCGCGCCTTACGTCGTCGCCTTTTCCGACGACGGCCGCGGCGTTCAGAGCGAGGACGTCATGCTCGCCGCCCTGAAAAAGGCCCGCTCTCTGGGCCGGATCGTCGCCGCCCACTGCGAGGACGCTTCCCTGCTCGACGGCGGGTATATACACAAGGGCGCTTACGCCGCCGCCCACGGTCACCGCGGCATATCCTCCGAGAGCGAATGGCGCATGCTCGAAAGAGATCTGCGCCTGGTCCGCGCCACGGGCGCGGCGTACCATATGTGCCACGTCTCCACCCGCGAAAGCGTGGAGCTGATACGCCGGGCCAAGCGCGAGGGGCTGGACGTAAGCTG
>DBWE01000002.1:14347-14959 GCA_002308315.1 Clostridiales bacterium UBA1246
ACGGCCGTTTCAAGATGAATCCGCCGATACGCTCCGAAAGGGACCGCATGGCCCTGCTGGAGGGCGTCTGCGACGGCACCGTAGACATGATCGCCACCGACCACGCTCCGCACAGCGCGGAGGAAAAGGCCGGCGGGCTCGAAAAAAGCCTTATGGGCGTGGTCGGGCTGGAGACCGCCTTTCCGGTGCTTTACACCCGCCTGGTGAAAACGGGTATCGTTTCCCTTGAAAAGCTGGTCGCGCTGATGAGCGAAAACCCGCGCCGCCGCTTCGGCATACCGCCCTTCGGCGCGGCGCTGTTCGACCTTGACGCCGGGTACGTGATAGACCCTTCCCGCTTTCTTTCCCGGGGGCGCTCCACGCCCTTTGAGGGCATGAGCGTATACGGCCGGCACATACGCACCGCCGCCGATCCGGCGGCGCTGTTCGAAGACGAAGAAACGGAGGCGGGCAAATGAACCGAAGAAGCTTTGATATCGTTTCCAACGCTCCCGTCGCCGAGAACACATATAAAATGGTCCTGCGCGGAGACTGCTCCGGCTTCACCGCGCCGGGACAGTTCGTCAACATCCGCGTCGACGGCTTTTTCCTGCGCCGGCCGATCTCCGTATA
>DBWE01000002.1:14964-15097 GCA_002308315.1 Clostridiales bacterium UBA1246
TATACAAGACCGTGGGACGGGGCACCGAGGCGCTGGCGGGAATGAGCGGCGGCGCTCTCGACCTGCTGCTGCCCCTCGGCAACGGCTTCGACGTGACGAAGGCCGGCGGCCGCAGCCTGCTTTTGGGCGGAGC
>DBWE01000002.1:15139-15324 GCA_002308315.1 Clostridiales bacterium UBA1246
CGTCACCGCCGTCATGGGCTTCAACACCGCCGCTGAGGTCTTCGGCGCCGAGGAGCTCTCCCGGACCGGCGCGGAGGTGATAATATGCACCCTGGACGGCTCCCTCGGCGAAAAGGGCTACGTCACCGGCCCCATGAAAAGGCTCGAATACGACATGTTCTACGCCTGCGGCCCCGAGCCCATGC
>DBWE01000013.1:0-2083 GCA_002308315.1 Clostridiales bacterium UBA1246
GTGGTGATCTGGCAGCCGTCGGGGCCGTAGACCTTATAGCCGTTGTATTTCGCCGGATTGTGACTCGCCGTTATGCATATGCCCGCGCCGCAGTCAAGCTCGCGTACGGCAAAGCTCAGCAGCGGCGTCGGCGCGAGGCGGGGAAAGAGATACGCTTCTATCCCGTTCGCCGCCAGCACCTCCGCAGCGGTCTCGGCGAACAGACGGCTGTTTATCCTGCTGTCGTAGGCTATCACGGCTTTTTTGCCCGGCTGCGTCTGTTTTTTCAGGTATCCCGCAAGACCCTGGGTCGCCTGAGCCACCGTAAAGACGTTCATGCGGTTTGTGCCGGCTCCGATGACGCCGCGCAGACCACCGGTCCCGAAGGTGAGCGAACGGCAGAAGCGTTCGTTTATTTCCGCGGGGTCTTCCGCTATCGCGGTCAGCTCCGCATGCAGCTCGGGCAGGTCTTTCGTTTTTTCCGTCCAGCGCAGATATTCGTTCAGATGATCCATATACCGTTCCTTTTATTCCGTTTTTTCGAGAAACGCGTTCAGCCGCTGAGCTATTCCCTTCGCGTCGAGGCCCAGAGCGGCGTCCTTATCGGCCTTTCTGCCGTAAGTCCGCAGGACCTCCAGGGGTATCTCCGCGCCGCCGAGCCTGACGGGCTCGCCGTCAAGAGCGGAGGCTATATCTGCGTAAAGGCTCCCCGTATAGAGCGGAGCGGATACGAATACCGCTCCCCCGGCGTACTCGCGCCGCAGGGTCCCGGCGTCGAAGGGCGCAAGCGTAGTGTAATACAGAACGGTCACGTCCGCCCCGGCACAGGCCTCCAGAGTGGCGTCAAGCTGCTCGGCCACCGCGATGACCGTGGCGCGGCGTCCGCGCTTCAGCACCGCCGCCCTTCCGAACTCCACGTCGACCTGCGTTTTATTGCAGTGATCCGTCATACGGAAATACGAGGGCCTGCCGTCAAAGCGGCATGCCCTGAAAAGCGTTTCGAACTGCTCCGGCGTCCCGGGCGCAAGCAGCTCCATACCGGGAAGGAGACGCAGGGTGGCCATGTCCTCCGGGCAGTAGTGAGAATACCCGAGAGTCGAGAAATCGTACGCGGCGCCCGTCGTGATGAAATTGCCGCCGATGTTCTGATAAACGAAATCCAGCTTCAGCTGCTCCAGCGAGCGCTGCACGATAAAGGGCGATATCCCATACACCGTCGGCGTGATCCCCGCCAGCGCCAGTCCCGCGGCTATGCCTACCGTCCCCGGCTCGAATATGCCTATATTCTTCACACGGTCGGGATACTTACGCAGCAGCTCGCGCATCGGAAACGCCCCGATATCTATCAGCAGCAGGGCGGTATCCGCGTATTCCTCTATCATTTCGCGCACGGCGGCCTGCATGGCTTTTCTCATGACAGTCCCTCTTCAAATCAGATTTCTGCGTTTGGCCTGCTCCCATGCCGTTATCCCTATCAGCAGACGGAAGCGGTTGTCGCCGATCATTTCCTCAAACTCCCTCAGCGGTATCACGCGCGTACGTATCAGCTCCGTCTCCTCCGGCTCGGCCTCGCCGGCCCGGCTGCATTCCGTAAAAAAAACGCTGCACATTGCGCAGGAATATCCCTGGTTGGTATAGTACTTTCCGAGAAAGACCATGTCACCGGCGATATATCCGGTCTCCTCTCTCAGCTCGCGGCGCGCGGCGTCCTCGGGGGTCTCTCCGCTGTCTATCCCGCCGCAGGGCAGCTCCAGCTCCCAGGAATTAAGCGTGTGCCGGTATTGCTCTATGGCTATCACGCTGCCGTGAAAAACGGGCAGCACGCATACGCTGTCGCGGAAATCGACGTAGGTATAGGGATGCTCCTTGCCGTTTATCTCGATGGTATCCTTTATTACCCTTATCCGCCCGATACGGTGCTGCTCGCTGCGTACCACGCGGTAAGGTCTTGCGCTTTCACTCATATTCATCAACTTCCGCAAGCAGCTCCGTCAGCTCCGCGTCCGTCGGAGCCCGATGGAACCAGGAACGGTCCTCTTCCAGTGTTCTGCAGCCGTGTCCGCGCACGGTCTTCGCTATCACCGCCCGCGGTCTGCCGGAACCG
>DBWE01000013.1:2107-3049 GCA_002308315.1 Clostridiales bacterium UBA1246
TCAAAGCCGAACACGGAGAGCTTTTCCTCCAGGTCGCCCATTTTCAGCATCTCGTTGATAGAGCCGTTGTCGTCCACGATCAGGGTGAGCCGCTCCAGCCCTTCGCTGCCGGCAAACAGCGCCGTCTCCCACATCGTGCCCTCGTTCATTTCTCCGTCGCCCGCAAGGACGAACACCCTGCCCGGACGTTTTGCGATGCGGTTGCCCAGCGCCATGCCCGCCGCCATGGGAAAGCCGTGGCCCAAGCTGCCGGCGGAGATCTCCACGAAGGGCAGCTTCGTTCTGTCCGCCTGCATGCTTATGCGAGAGTCGTACCGGCACGCCGTCCACAGCTCCTCCTCGGGAATAAAGCCCTTTTCCGCCAGTATCGCCAGCAGGCCCATGGTGGACTGCCCCTTGCTCAGCACGAAGCGGTCCCTGTCCTCGGGGCGCTCCGGGGAAAAGCGGAGGACGCGGTCATAAATCACCCGCAGTATCTCAACGGACGAAAAAACGCTCTGCAAATTCGCGTCCCGCCCGGCGTGCGCCATGCGGAGTATCGTTTTTCTCAGCGCTCTTGCCCCGTCAGTCATCCTTTTTCCCCTCCGCGGCGTGTTTTATCGCCTCATCCGCCGCGCTTTTGGACAGCGTGTAGCGCAGCTCAGCGGGTATCAGATCAAGGGCGCGGTCCAGCTCGTCCAGTCCGGTCACGCCGCGGCTCATCAGATACCAGCCGTAAACGGAGTTCATCTCCTTGCTCGCGGTCAGCAGATACGGGAAGGAATAGCCCCAGTAATACTGCTTGAAAATGCTCTCCATACGGCGGCTGAACACGCGCATGAGTTCCTTTTCGTCGTAACGGCCGTCCAGCTTCTTATTGGCATATTCCAAAAGGAGCTCCATCGGCACGTTGCCCGCGCCGCGCCCCATGCCGTAGATGCTGCCGTCGACGAAAAGAGTACG
>DBWE01000013.1:3134-9699 GCA_002308315.1 Clostridiales bacterium UBA1246
TCGTCGCGGTACATCGTGCTGAAGCTGTCGACCATATAGAACGCGTAGGGACGCGTCCGGTTCACGGTCTCTATATGCTCCGCGAGCTCGTCGTCGGTATACATGAAGGTCGCCATTGCCTGGAGAAAGACGATATACCCCTTTTCCATAAGCAGCCGCGCGGTTTTCATCGCCTCGTCCGCTTCCGGCTTGAAGTAAGCCAGGCGTATGAGATCGGGCGTGCGCTCTCCGCGGGGAGGGACGTCGATCCCCATCGCGGCATATTCCGTCTGTGTCAGCATAACGGCGTAGCGGCAGTCGCTCTTCCGTCCGGCGAGCAGCGGTTCGATATCGGCGAAATCGGAAAACTTCGTGCTTTTTCCCGGGGCGCCCCCGCGTCCCATCAGACCGAGCTCTATATACCGTATACCCGCGCGGTAAAGGCTCTGAGAAATATCCAGCGACGTTTCCGTATCGAATTCCCAGTTGTTCACGTACCCGCCGTCGCGCAGCGTGCAGTCCAGGAAAGAATACGGTACGGGTTTATCCGTCATACTGTTTCCTCCGATCATAACAGGTTTTATAACTGTGCCCGCGCCGTTTCAAGGCGTGCTTTCATCATTGCCAGTCTGTTCTCGTCTTCCTTTGCGATGGAACCGTAATAATCGCACTTGTTCTGCAGATAAAGCGCCTCAAACTCGATCGCGTCGGCAACACATTTTTTCAGCGCCCTCTCGTCGCGTTCCGTGTTCATGTCGATTATGACCTTCCGCGTTTCGATCCTGTCCGTATAGGGCTTTATTCTCTCTATAAAGGGGATCGAATCGAAATTCGACATATTGCCGCCGATATTCGCGGTAAATCCCGCTCTGCGGCTGCGCTCGAGAATATCCCGGGAAGTCGCGAACATCTCTTCTCCGTTGATCTCCGATTTCGGAATGTTCATCGAAGACGACAGATCGTCCCTGCCTATCGTTACCGTCTTAAGGAAGCCTTTTCCCTCTTCAAGTATCTCGTCGAGATTTTGATGGCAGGTCTTGGTTTCCGCGTTGATGATCCATTCAATGCGGGATATCTCCGTGCCGTAGACGCGCTGCGCCGCTTTTTTGAATTTCGTCATCGCGAACGGCGTCTCGATCATCGGCGCCATAACGCCGTACGCGCCGATCATTTTGCAGCGTTCCATATCGCTGACGGCCTCGCAGCCGCCGATTTTTATGACGATGTTCATGTCCGCGCGGAAAACCACCTCGTTGAGCATGACCAGCTCGTCCATTCGGCTGCCTTCCGCTTCGAATTCAGCCTTGACCGCGACTACCCTGTCCTCGTCGCGCATTTCCTTAAGCAGTTCAAGCATACGTTTTTCGATAGAATTCATTTATTTCATCCTCCTGCCGCAATCGAATCGTAATATTCCCTGTTCACCTTCCGCGGCGCTTCAGTCCCACCAGCGTATCGGTTCTATGATCATTTCCCTTTCAAACAGTTCCCTGTCGATCGGAGGGAACATATCCTCCGGAGAAAGAGCTATCCGCTCTCCGTTTTCCTTGCGGTATTTCGCCTTGACCATGGGGTTGGTCTCCTCCTTCCGGCAGAACACCTCGCAGACGACCGGACCCTGCCTGTCCATGACCGCGGGGATCGCCTTTTCAAGCTCGTTCAGCGTCGCCGCCTTCGAATACGGTATCCCGTAAGCGTCCGCTATTTTGTCAAGCGGCGGGAACGCGGTGCCGGAAGCGGGGTCTACTCCTACGTATCTGCCTTTGAAAATGCTCTTCTGATGCGCCCGTATCGTACCGTATCCTCCGTTGTTCCATACGAATATCTTTACCGGCAGCTCCTGCGTCACGATAGTCTGAAGCTCCTGAATGTTCATCTGCAGGCTTCCGTCTCCGACGATACATATCGCCTCTCCCTTTCCGCGCGCGATGCTCGCTCCCACGGCGCCGGGTACGGCATATCCCATTTCGCACTGCTCCGCGCTGCCGATATACCGCTGCGCGAACGTCGTATAGTACAGGCCCTGCATCGGTATTTCCGTCGTCGCGCCGGCGTCGGTGACCACGACGCTGTCGCTGCGCAGAAAACGGTTAAGAGCTTCGATAAAGGCAAATTTGCTTATTCCGTCGGCGTCGTTTTTCTGATCCGGCGTAAAGACGGGAAGCGCCTCCTTCCAATGCGCGCATTTTTCCCGCCACAGAGAGGTATCGCGCATCTTCAGTCTCGGAAGAGCTTTCAAAAATGCTTTGACGTCCGCATTTATGACCAGGTCCAGATGCACGGTCCCTTTTTTATGTTCGTTTTCGTCGATATCGACCACGATCACCTGCTTTGCCCCTCTGGCAAAATATTCGTAGTTATAGCCCGTGGTGAACACCGACAGACGGCTGCCCAGCACGAGCAGGACGTCCGCGTTCTGCATGGCCATGTTTGCGGCGCGGTTTCCCCGTATGTCCGCGAGACCCATATGCAGCGGATCGCTCTTCGGGCAGATGTCCCAGCCGCGCCTCGTGCCGACGTACGGGATTCCGTTATCGTGAGCAAAGCCGTAAAACGCCTCCCCCGCCTCCGCGCAGCGTATGCCGGCGCCGAGGATCAGCATCGGGCGTTCGGCGGACTCCAGCGCCCGAACGACGGCGTCTGTCTCGTCTGCCGTGGGCTCCGTTTTCACGGGCGGCAGCTCCTTCGGATCGAAATGCTTTTGCCTCGTCGGGTCGATCTCCGCTTCCTGAACGTCCATCGGGATATCGAGCCACACCGGACCCTGGCAGCCTGCCTTCGCAAGATACAGCGCTTTTTCTACGTGGTAAACGGTCTCCTCCGGGTCCATGATCGTCACCGCGTACTTTGTTATGCTCTCCACGATGGAAACTATGTCGGCCTCCTGCTGGCCGATGGCGCGGACCGGCGCCTTGGCGATGATCATCATCTCATCCCGGTTGCACTGTCCGGAAACGTAAACGACGGGAATGTGATCCTGCCATGCGTGGAGCACGGCCGTGACCGTATTCGTCCCGCCGCAGCCGGTGGTGACGTAGCACGCTCCGTAATTGTTGTTGTATTGGGCATAGGCGATCGCCGCCATTGCCGCGGCCTGTTCGTGCAGGCAGGGTACCGGCCTGATGCTTTTGTGGCACGCCAGGCCGTCCGTCATGAACATCAGTCCGCCGCCCGTGACGATAAACACGTCCTTTACGCCGACGCCGTACAGCTTCTCCGCGACATAGTCCGCTACTCTCATTTCCGTTCTCCTGTCCAAGGTATTTTATAACGCTTTTTTCAGTCCGTAAACTCTATCAGGGAAACCATCACTCCGAGCACGCGCGTATCCGTGACGTCTCCTCCGAAATATTCCTTCGACGTCATCGCGCCCTCGGTCTCAAAGCTTATCACCTGCAGGCCGTTTTTATTCGTGCATATCCCGGGCAGGATTATTGCCGCGATCCCCTCGCAGCCTGCCCAGCGGTGCGGCAGCTCGCCTACTCTTTTCCCGTTATACAGCACCGCGGTGGCTTTGGCGCCGGGATGCGTCCTGTAATGGACCGTCATGGTACGGTTTTTCCCGTCCTCAACGACCACTCTGAGCTTTGCCTCCGCTTTGCTCCAGCGGGAGCATTCTTCCTGATCGTACCATCCGCTCCGCGTGAACTGCCTGCTGTTGCCGCCCCGGGAAAAATCGATCCTGTCCGTCTCCTCTATCCCCATCTGCTCTGCCGGGTCAGACCCGTTTCCGTGCCCGAGAAGGGGCTTCAGTATCTTGCGCGGGATATAGGTCCATTTGGATTTCGCAAGCTTCTGAAGCTTGCTTGCGAGCTGCCAGGTGCTCGAGGAATACAGCTCTCCGAGCGCCTCCGTTACGGACTGCGCCCCGTTCTCCCGCGCCGCGGCGTAATTCAGCGCGTCATGCACCGCCTGGTAGCTCCCGCCCCATCTCACTATCAGATTGGCGGATATCGGCTCCCAGAAATCTACCGCGGTGGGATTGCGGACCGGATGATTTCCCCGCTCCGCGATCATGTACAGGTATTCTCTGAGCCTGTCCCTTTGATGAAAATCGAAGTCGTCCCTGAGCGGCGGCNNTGCCGCAGCATATCCAGATACTGCCGGTCATCGCTGTCAAGCTCTTTCACCCGTTCGATGACGCGGTCGAAATCGTTGTCATAATCCGCGCAGTTGATAAACGCCTTCGGGTTGTATTCTTTCGCGACCTCGGGATTTCCCCAATAGATCGGGACGGAATACGCAAAGAACGGATTAATCAGCTTCTCGGTGGTCATTCCCGGAACCGCGAGATTTTCAAACGCGACGGTGAATTTATACTGCCTTTGAAAGTTCTGCTTGCTGTCCTGCCATCCGTTTCCGGATACTATGGGATTGCCGCCGTCGTCGATCCCTTCATATCTCTCGGAAAGGACCCCGGGATCCATGTTGTTGAGCACCTTGCCCGGACAGTCAACGTGCTTATATTCCATCAGCTCCAGGCAGAATTCCTTGCGGAGCACCGCGCCGTCTCCTCGAAAATCATTGGAATAAATGAAATTGCAGAATTTACGCTGGGTCATTTTCTCGTTTACTTCCGAGCGGTCCTGGATCGTGCGGGACATTTCCCTGCCTATGCCGCTCGCCAGAAGAGCCGCCGCCCTCAGGTACCGGTCTCCGAAGTCAATATAGGTGTAGCCGATGGCATAATCGCAGTCGTTGAAGTTGGGAAGCACCGGTTCTCCGTCCATAAATATCCTGACGCAGTCTCTGTACTTCAGATACTCTATCCCGAATACGCTGTAAAACAGGAAATCCGGCTTATCGGTAAATTCCACGTCATAACGCTCACGGAGCAGCTCAACGATAAAGTTGTTCTCCTTGTCGAATTCTCCCGGCATATCGACAAACTTGATCCTGACTGTCCCCTTTTTCATTTCTTTCTCCTGAGCTTAAAGCGCAGCCATTCCCTGGCGGCGCGCAGGATCATCCTCATGCCGACCTGGCCGTTGCGGCAGGCCGTAAGGAATACCAGCGTCGGCTCCGACTGCACATATACGTTCTCTCTCATGATCTGCGGCGGATTTGCCGACCCCTGAGGCAGCACGGCGAAGGGCTTGGCCGAGCCGACGGCCATATACCTCGAAAACGTAAGCGTCAGGAACGTGGCGCAGTCCGTGCAGAATATCTGCTTGAAGCGGCGCAGGACGTCCGGGTCCGGGATCGCGCAGACCGGATTAAGGCCATACAGCTTCCGGACCGTCTCCTGTATCTCTGAATACACCCGTTTTTTTATCTCAGCGTCGGTTATGGGACGCCAGCAGTCGTTCAGTATGCCGTCCAGCAAATTCCAGTAATTCTCGCGCCAGACCCGTCTGTTGGTCAGATTGCCGCTGTATACCGCGCTCAGCTCCGACAGCTGTTTTTCCGCGTTTTCCGCGTAAAGAGCGTCCTTTTCCCCTGCCGACCGGGCTTTTTTCAGGCCCGGCAGCGCCTCCGCCCTGCGCGGCTGGATATTTTCGGCAAACGCGAGCCGGAGCAGATAATCCTCAAAATCTATCGTGCAGAAGGACGCGAAATCGATCCGGAAAAGCCCGCAGAACTCCTCCGCGCCTCCCTCGTCCGTCCAGCGCCCGAAAAGCGTTTCGCTGTTCATCCAGCTCATGAGCGAGCGCAGTATTTCAAAGGTCCGGCGCCTCGTATCCGGATCCTGTATCATTTTCCAGCTGTACGTGAAATACCAGTTCAGGTTCCATCTGTACGCCCTGAGCCATTCGTCCGCTTCCCCGTCGTTCCCGCTTTTTCTCTCAGCGTCATCCGGTCCCTTATCGGCCTTATCGTTTATCAGCTTTGCGAGAGTCCTCCACGCCGTATCGAGGCCCCTGGCGCAGTCCATGCTGGCGTAGCGGATATTGCTCTGAAAATCTCTGAACAGGGGCTCCGTGTATATGTATACCGAATCGTCCGTGTATCCTATTTTCCCGCTGGCAAGCAGCATCCGGCCGAAAAACAGGTAATCCTCATAATATTTCAGTTCTTCGTTGAACCTGATGTGATTTTTCTCTATGACGCTGCGGCGGTACAGCTTGTTCCACAGCATCGTGTTTCCCGACTCAAAGCAGCGGCCTCTTCCCGTCTTTGCCGTATAATGCGAAAACTGTCTTACCGCGTTTCTCTCGCTGGGATACATGCGCGAATAGTTCCCGGTAACAAGGTCCGCGCCGTCTCTTCTCGCGATGCGCAGCAACTCCTGATACGCTCCGGGCGGGACGGCGTCGTCCCCGTCGCAGAAGTGTATGAACTCTCCCGTCGCCGCTTCAAGCGCCGCGTTGCGCGCCGCGGCGACGCCCTTGTTCTCGCCGAAGGATATCAGCTTTATCTCCCCGTGCCTGGCCGCCAGTCTGCGGACGAGCTCCTCCGTACGGTCGCTGCTACAGTCGTTCACCACGATTATTTCCAGCCGGCCCGCCTTCTGCGCCAGGATGGACTTCAGGCAGCGTTCCACTTCGTTTTCGAGATTGTATACCGGAACGATAACGCTTATATCCGGGCCGTCATAACGCTGCGGCGGAGCGTAAGGCCGCGCGGCGGCAGCCGCGCCGCCATG
>DBWE01000013.1:9767-15017 GCA_002308315.1 Clostridiales bacterium UBA1246
CTGTGCGTTTTTACTCATGGAATTCTGACTCCGCTCTTTTTTATTTTTCATCAGTACATTTGCTGCCGTTTATAGCTCCAGATATCCTGATGGTCGGTATTCGTGTTAAGCGCGTCCAGCGCTTCCGTATCCTGCGGGCCGATCTCAAAATCGAATATTTCCAGGTTGTGGGCGATGTGCTCCGGATCGGACGAGCGCGTCAGCGGAACAAAGCCCTTCTGTATGCTCCAGCGCAGCGCCAGCTGCCCGACGTCTTTGCCGTAACGGGCCGCCACAGCCTCGAACTGCGGGGTTTTGAGTATACCGCGTCCCATGGGCGACCAGGCCTCGATCGCCATGCCGCGCTCGCGGCAGAAGCGCACGAGCCCCCTCTGCTGAAAGCCCGGATGCAGCTCCAGCTGATTGACCTCCGGCAGGGGCAGCCCCGCGTCCGTAAGCTGCAGCAGATGACGCTCGAGAAAATTGCACACTCCTATGTGCCGCGCTTTTCCCTTTTCCTTCAATTCCGTCAATGCCTGCCACGCGGCAACGTTTTTTTCGCGGTAATCGTCCTCGCTGCCTCGCGCGACCGGCCAGTGGAGCATGAACATGTCCAGATAATCCGTGCGCATGCGTTCGAGCGCCTCCTCGAAATCCCGCAGGGCCTCATGATAACCGTGGCGGTCCGGGGCGAGCTTCGTTTCGAGAAAAAGCTCCTCCCGTCTGACTATCCCCCGCCGCACGGCCTCTTCCGCGGCCAGGCCGACGCCCTCCTCGCTTCCGTATACCCGGGCGGTATCTATCAGACGGTGACCGGCGCTTATCGCTTCGAGCACGATCCGCTCCGCCGGTCCGGCAAGATCGGCCGTGCCGAAGCCGATCGCCGGAAGCCACGCCATTTCCGAAACGTTCATTTTTTCTCTCCTTCGTCAGCCGTGCGTCTCCTGTCCGAAAGCAGGCGTCTCAGCCCTTCGGCGCACGCATGGATCGCCATGCAGATCAGCAAATTCAAAGCGGCCCGAAGCAGTCCGTAACAGTACGCGGAGCCGCCCGAAGCTAATTCGGGCGTCGGCATGATCCTGCCAAGCAGATCGTAGATCTCAAACTGCATCGCCAGCAGGGCAAAGGCGCTCCTGCTGACGTACGACAGGAAGCTTCCTGCGGGGCGGACAAGCGAGAGCAGCTTTCCCAGCGCCGCGTAAAGCGCCGTGCCGCTGAGCCCGGCGAGCAGGAAAAGCGGAACGCTCCAAACGCCGCGCGAGCCGTAGATGCGCACGGACATATTCACATAGCCGTTTACGGGGACGATCATCAAATAAAGCACCCCGAGGACCGCGGCGCCGAGAATGCGGTCGGTCCGGAGCGCGCCGGCCGCGCTCCGGCCTGCGGCGGGCTCGGAATGCTTTTCAAGCAGTCTGTTTTCCCATTCCCGGTAAAGATACCCCGAAAGCATGAAAAAGGCGCCGGCAAACGCGGTGTCGATGCTCCACGGGAGCAGTACGGGCAGCCCGGAAAGGCAAACCGACGCCGAAAGCAGCGCAAGCATCACCAGCGCGGTGCGGGACGCCGTCTTTTCCCGGTTGACAAGATACAGTGCTCCGACGAAGATGAGCTTGGCGCACACCAGGCAGCTTATGAACCACAGCGCGCCGTTCTTGTCCAGGAAATACACGTTCGGCTCGCTGCCGAGCGGATAAAGACAGTATCTGGAATACAGCGCACCCAAGGCTCCGTGAAGAAGCCGGGCCGCCGAAAAGCTCCCCGCGATCAGCCGGTTTATGCTGTCGACAGCGAGGATGACCGCCGTCCAGCAGAAATACGGTCTGAGCAGGCGCACGGCGCTCTTTTTGCATCGGGACAGATAAACTCCGGCGCCGGCGTCCGCGGCGATCCGCCCGGAGGTATAGCCCGAGAGGACGAAAAAAGCGCACATATAGCAGGCGCAGAACCAGTCTCCGTACTTCGGAAAACCGCATCCGTGCGAAATGAGAACGACGATGAGCAAAACGCCTTTTGCGGCGTCTATGCTCGCGATCCTTCCCTTCCTTTCGCTTCCGCTTTTCGCGATCTCGGATTTGGTCATCGTGCGTTCAGGCTCCTCCCCGCGCCGTCGCAGACGCAGTGTATTGCGTTTGATCACCCGGAAAAAGGCGAAGGGATCACCCGTTCGTCTTCAGATACCAGTCGCGGACCTGCTCCAGTCCCGATACGATATCGGTCTTTGCTCTCCAGCCGAGAGCGTTTATCCTGCCGCTGTCCAGCATACGCCGCATCATTCCGTCCGGCTTGTCCGGATCGCAGACTATCTCTCCCTCGTAACCGACGATGCGCCCGATCGTTTTGGAAAGCTCGAGGATCGATATCTCTCTTCCGCTGCCCATATTGACGGTCTCGTCTCCGTCGTAATTATCCATCAGAAACAGGCATCCGTCGGCAAGATCGTCCGTGAACAGGAACTCACGCAGGGCTTTTCCGGTCCCCCACAGCTCCACGCGGGGCGCTCCGGTCTTTTTCGCGTTGAGGTATTTCATGATAAGCGCGGGTATCACATGGGATCTCTGCGGGTCGAAGCAGTCGTTCGGGCCGTAGGCATTGGCGGGGATCGCGCTGATAAAGTTCGCTCCGTACTGCCGCTTCATGTAGGAGCACAGACGGCAGGCGCATATTTTCGCAAGCGCGTATCCTTCATTGGTGATCTCCGGCAGCCCGGTCAGAAGCTGCTCCTCCTTCATGGGCTGAGCGCATTCCTTCGGATACTGGCATGCGCTGCCGAGATACAGCAGCTTTTTCACGCCGCTGCGGAAGGCCGACCACAGCACGTTCTGAGCTATCGCCATATTTACCGAAAAGAAATCCGCGGGAGCCTCGGAATTTGCCTTTATTCCTCCCACGAGACCGGCGGCGGCAAAAACGTAGTCGGGGCGCTGAGTTTGGAAGAATTCTTCCGTCGCGCAGGCGTCAGTCAGGTCAAGCTCCGCGTGAGTTCTGAGCAGAAGCCGCTCATATCCCTCCGCCCGCAGCTTCCTCACTATCGCGGAGCCTACGAGGCCGGTGTGTCCGGCCACATAGATAAGGGCGTTTTTTTCCATTTTCAGATCTCCCCGAGCGCCTTGCCGAGCCAGTCGATCTGCTCCCGCATGTCTATGGAATGATTGCCGACGAAGAAGCCGTTGTCGTGTATATAGTCCGCGCCGGTCAGCTCGCCGGAAATGCTCGCGTCCAGGCGGGAGAACACCGGCTGCCTTGCGAAGTTGCCCGCGACGATGGGCCGCGTTTCGATGCCCCGCTCGCGCAGGTGTGAAACGACGCGGTCGCGCATCCGCGCGTCCGGCTCCCTCAGCAGCAGGGCGAAGCCGAACCATGAGGAGCGGCCGGTCTCCTTCTGCATGTAAAAGCGCGGGTCGGAGCCGACGGTGCTTTTGAAATATTCGGCGTTTTTCCTGCGCTGCGCGACAAAGCCCGCGAGCCGTTTCAGCTGCTCGGAGGCGAGCGCGCCTTCCATTTCCAGCGGACGCAGATTGAAGCCCGGCACCACGAAGCAGAAGCTCTCATAAAAAGGATCGGCGCTTTTCGTATGCAGGCTGCTGTTTTCCGGCAGGTTCCTCGTCCAGCCGTGGGCACGGGCAGAGAGCATATAATGATACAGCTCCTCGTCGTCCGTTATGACGAAGCCGCCCTCCATCGTACACAGGTGGTGCGAAAAAAACGTTGAGAACGTTCCGAACACGCCGAAAGAGCCCGCCTGTTTCCCCTCAAAGCTCGCCCCCATGGACTCGCAGTTGTCCTCCATCAGGATAAGGCCGTGTTTTTTGCAGAAAGCGGTCAGCTCGTCGAAGCGGTTCGGATTGCCCAGAAGATTAACCGCGAATACGCCTCTGGTGCGTTCGGTAACGGCCTGCTCGGCCTTTTCCACGTCCATGTTGAGCGTCTCCCGGTCGATATCGACCAGGCGCATTTTCAGTCCCAGCTGCTCCAGCGGGAAATAGGTCGTGCTCCACGAAACGGCGGGTACAAGTACTTCATCGCCCTTTTCAAGCCGCCCGGAATACACCATGGCAGATATCGCCAGAAGATTGGCTGTCGAGCCGGAGGAGGTCATCACGGCGTATTTGCTGCCGAATTCCTCCGCGGCCGCGCGTTCGGCCGCCGCGACCTTCTCGCCCATCGTGAAGCGGTTTGATTTCAAAACGGCGTCTATCGCCGCGTATTCTTCGCTGCCCCAGGTGTCGTTGGACAGCGGATATTTTATCTCCATATCGGATCCTCCTCAAACGCGCCCGGCTTCCGCCAGCGCCCTGTCGTGCTTTGCCATGATCTCCACGAGCCGTTCGTACGAGGTCTTCTGCGGGTCCCAGCCCAGCACGGTCTTCGCCTTCGTCGGGTCGCCCAGCAGGTCGACTACGTCCGTGGGGCGGTAAAACTCCGGGCTGACCTCCACGAGCACCTTCCCGCTCGCCCTGTCCACGCCCTTTTCGTCCGCGCCCTCGCCCGTCCATTCCAGTTCGATGCCGTTACAGCGGAAGGCAAGCTCCGTAAACTCGCGCACCGTGTGCTGGACGCCGGTGGCGATGACGAAATCGTCCGGCCGCTCCTGCTGCAGTATCAGCCACATGCATTCCACGTAATCCTTCGCGTAGCCCCAGTCGCGCAGGGAGTTAAGATTGCCGAGATAAAGCCTGTCCTGCAGGCCGCAGGCAATGCGCCCCGCCGCCAGCGTGATCTTTCTCGTAACGAAGCTTTCGCCGCGGCGCTCCGACTCATGGTTGAAAAGTATGCCGTTGCAGGCGAAGATGCCGTAGGCCTCCCGGTATTCCCTGATTATCCAATAGGCGTACTGCTTGGCGACCGCGTAGGGCGAATAGGGGTGGAACGGCGTGGTTTCCCTCTGGGGCACCTCCTCCACCTTTCCGAACAGCTCGGAGGTGGACGCCTGATAGACGCGGCAGGTCTTTTCCATGCCGAGGATGCGGACGGCCTCCACTATCCTCAGCGCGCCGAGCGCGTCGGTATCGGCCGTGTACTCCGGCGCGTCGAACGAGACCGCCACGTGGCTCTGCGCGGCAAGGTTGTATATCTCATGCGGCTCGGTTTCCTTTATGATCCGGAGGATGCCGAGAGAATCCATAAGATCGCCGTAATGCAGGTGGAAATCGGGCTCGCCGCGCAGATGGTCGATGTTCGGCCTTGCCTCCACGGAGGAGCGGCGTATTATGCCGTGCACCTCGTAGCCCTTTTCAAGCAGAAACTCCGCGAGATAGGAGCCGTCCTGTC